>JANXVE010000086.1 GCA_025351825.1 Chamaesiphon sp. 341R_metabat_111
ATCGCCAGTTACCGTCCCCGCAATCACCATTTGCTCGACGTGGGGTTGATTCGACAGGGCTTGAGCACCCAAAGTTTCCGGCTTAACGGGGACTTCCCGCCAGCCAACTAATTGACATTGTTCTTGGGTGACTACATGAGCTACAATTTGCTTGGCAATCGCCCGCTTGCTCCGATCCTGGGGTAAAAATACCATCCCCACCGCTAACTTATCACGATCGATTCCCTGAGTTAAATCATCAAATAACGCCCAGGGAATCTGGGTTAAAATCCCCGCTCCGTCACCAGAATCTCGATCGGCACTACAGCCACCGCGATGCTCCATACAAGTTAGCGCAGTTAAAGTCTGCTGAATCAACTTATGACTAGTATCCCCCGCCGGACAAGCAATAAATCCCACCCCACAAGCATCCCGTTCCTCCACCAACCAACGGGGGCCGAAATATGGTGATTGGTTATTAATTGCAGAAATAGGGGAATTGTTCATGTGTGTGCGATCGTCTGAGTGATTCATAGTTGTGGATGCGGAGAGCGGAAGCCGTTGGCAGTAGCCTACTATCGATAGTCCGATCTAATCTTATCGCGATCGACTCAGAGTTTGGTATGACTATGGAGATTATTGTAAATTTGTGAGATGTCTGAATTGACAGGTGCATGAATCTATGCTTATACCAGAATTTTTAGTTTAGTTTGGTAAAATTAGCTACATTTCAAGTCAAGCTAAAATGTTAGCAGCGATCGAACACTGCCATGACGATCGAACCCCTTTCGTACAATGGACATTTGCCGTCAAACAGACGAGGATCGAACTCAATAAATAGAGTTAAACTTTGGTTTAAACTAGCATTTAAAGACCGAAACCATGTCAAATGTTGAGATAGAAACCATTATTCCGCTAGATTTTAAGATCGATACAGCCAGATGTCGGCTCCGGTGTCCGTCAGCCGCAGATATCCCTGATGTATTCTCAGCTACGCGATTTGCGGGATTTAATGATGGGATGCAGTGGGAGCCACCGGATTCGATCGAGGAACTAGAGCAGCCATTGCAGGATAATCTGGCAGATTGGGCAGCAGGAACAACATATTGCTTCACGATCGCCAATCCTACTACAGATCGCCTCATTGGCAGAATTGGGATTCGCAAAACCGCTCGTGCGGATGTTTGGAATCTGGGATTTTGGACGCATCCAGAATATCAAGGGCAAGGTTATATGACTGAAGCAGCCACCGCAACGATCGAGTTTGGATTTGAGACTCTAGGTGCAACCCGAATTGAAGCGAGTTATGCCCTCTGGAATCAGGCAAGTAAACGCACCCTTGAAAAAATTGGGATGAGAATAGTTAGATATATTCCCCACGCATTCCAGAAAAAGGGACGATGGATCGAAGCGAACAAAATGGAAATCACCAAGCAAGAATGGTTAACTCTCAACTCCAGACTGTACAAGTCAACCACCTGCTGATTTTTCTGTGGTAAGGCACTTATTAGCTACCGAGCCTTTACAAGGGCAAGCGTCAGAGCGAAAATAGAGAGTCAGGATTAAAGAGGACATAGCAGCGTGAGCGAACAATTTGACTACGATTTGGTAATTATCGGTGCGGGTGTCGGCGGACATGGCGCGGCACTTCATGCAGTAAGTTGCGGTTTGAAGACGGCAATTATCGAAGCGGGAGATATGGGTGGTACTTGTGTCAATCGCGGCTGTATTCCTTCCAAAGCACTGCTGGCAGCTTCGGGTAGAGTGCGAGAACTGCGGAATGCTCACCATCTCAAGGCGATGGGAATTCAGGTAGATAATGTTAAGTTCGATCGAGCTGGAGTTGCTGCTCATGCTAGTAATTTAGTCACTAAACTGCGCGGAGATCTGACGAATAGTTTGACACGGTTGAATGTCGAGGTGATTCACGGTTTCGGGAAAATTGCGGGTACCCAAAAGGTAAGTGTGACTACGCCTGAAGGGGAGAAATTTATTACTGCCAAGGATGTGATGATTTCTTCGGGTTCGATTCCCTTCGTACCACCAGGAATTGAAGTTGATGGCAAGACAGTATTTACTAGCGACGATGCGATCAAACTAGAGACAATCCCCCAATGGATCGCCATTATTGGTAGCGGTTACATCGGCTTAGAATTCTCAGATGTCTACACAGCCTTGGGTTCGGAAGTGACGATGATTGAATTCTTCGACCAATTGATGCCAGGATTCGATACGGATATCGCCAAACTTGCCAAACGGATTCTCATCGATCCG
>JANXVE010000074.1 GCA_025351825.1 Chamaesiphon sp. 341R_metabat_111
GCCCCCTTTTTACCAATCTGGGATCTCCAAATGCTTGCGAGTCAATTTGTTCTGCATGGATTAAAATTGGGTTTTCCATATGCGCTTACACTTTCTAGGTCTTTTTGATTCTAAACTGACTTGTGTATACACCGTAGCCTCCGAGGAGGGGATTTACCCACCCCGCCCTACGGGCACCCCTCCTCGGAGGGGATTTACCCACCCAGTCATCCTAGTGATGCGAGTTAAAGACATTTTCGAGAGGCGTTTGAGGTAAAATCCCTTCCCTGGAGGGGTGCCCGTAGGGCGGGGTGGGTAAATCCCCGCTACACACTAGCTAAATCAGGAAAAACCTCTCGTACTGCTGGATGAATGATCTTACCTGCTTGAACATTTACACCTTTAGCCAGATTTGGATCTAGATCTAGGGCTTCCAAACCTCGATCGGCTAGTTTAATCACATAGGGCGCGGTACTATTATTCAATGCTTGAGTTGCTGTCCATGGTACAGCTCCAGGCATATTTGGGACACCGTAATGGACGACTCCCGATTCGAGATAAACGGGGCTAGTGTGCGAAGTCGGGCGGACTGTCTCAATGCAGCCCCCTTGATCCACTGCGACATCAATAATTACCGATCCTGGCTTCATCTGGGCGACAAGGGCACTAGAGACTAAGATCGGCGCACGTTTACCCAAGATGAGGACGGCACCGATAACCAAATCCGCACTCTTGACAGCAGCTTCGATATTAGATGTATTGCTGTAGAGATAACTAACACGAGAACCAAAAATAGTTTCTAGGTAGCTCAACCTGTCGATATTAACATCCAGTATCGTCACCTGTGCGCCCATGCCTACCGCCATCCGTGCGGCTTCTGTCCCGACAATTCCGCCACCGAGAATAGTTACTTGTCCAGCTTGGACACCTGGCACACCGCCGAGGAGGACACCACTACCGCCCTGTTGTTTCTCCAGAAATCTGGCCCCAAATTGAACGGACAATCGCCCTGCAATAATGCTCATGGGAGAAAGCAGGGGTAGTTTCCCATCTGGCAATTCTACCGTCTCATAAGCGATCGCATTGACTCTGGTATCGATTAATTGTTCTGTCAACGTCCGATTGGCGGCGAGATGGAGATAGGTAAATAGCAATAAGTCTTTTTGGAGATACCCATACTCACTCGCTAGCGGTTCTTTGACTTTAACCACCATTTGTCGATCCCAAGCAGCAGCCGCTGTCGAGACTATCTTCGCTCCTGCTTGCACATACCGATCGTCAGGAAAACTAGAGCCTAAACCAGCCCCAGTTTCGATGTATACTTGGTGTCCGCGATCGATTAATGTCCGCGCGATACTCGGCGTTAATCCGACCCGAAATTCTTGGTCTTTGGTTTCTTTGGGGATGCCAATTTCCATGCTTTTTATTTATGCTGGATTAAAGTTAATCTTTATCTGATTTTAAATGTGAATTATCTGCCTGTCTGTACTCCAGGGATCGGAAACTGGTGCGATGTGTCTGTTGTCAGGCTGTATCAAGAATCTACGCCTGTCCTTGCGTCAACACCGCAGACTTGTCCGGTAAAAGTGGAGAGTCTCACCAATTTATTAGTCCGAGATTTACCTGGCTACACCAATCGACTAATTCAACAACGACGTAGCCGGACTGATAAATTATACAGCTCGATCGTTACAGCTAGTATGCCCGAATTAACACCGATCGAAACCAGCAGTCGCGAATATCCAGCTCGGTTTCCCCAAGCAGCTTCAACCCAAGTCTTCATCGGCACCCTGGAACGCCAGTACACAGGGCTTCAGTCTACCCAGTTGCAACAGTTTTACTGGCTATTTCTTGCCCAAACTCGCATGGGCTGGCGATTGGCAAATATTTATTCCCGCACCAGTAATTTTCCCACTGCCAACACTGCTATTTCACCCCCCATGGAAAGTAGCAAAACTGTCGTCGGCGAAGCAATCCGAATTTGGCTCAATGATTGTTATTTGGGGAAGGTGAAGGAGTAGGCTTTGAGCTTTTGACAATTGGTGATAACCTGCTGATAAATCAGGGAAATAATTATGTCTTGGAAAAATGGATCGATTGCGGCGATTATCGCCATGTCGGGATTGACTTTTGCGCCCAAAGTCCAAGCTCAAACTGTGACAAATAAAGGGTTTTCTGATTTTGTCTCTGGGCCAGGAACTATCCTGTATCTGGGTGGAGCGTCCTTGTTACCATTACTTACTGATGGCTCTCAAGGCGGACAACATTCCTTGCGAGTAGTTGATGCTCTCGCTACCAGTGCAGCACTATGTACTGGACTCAAAGCAGTTATCAAATCTCCTCGCCCTGATGTACCTAGCGAAGTCGATAGTTTTCCTAGTTGTCATGCGACAACAGCCTTTGCAGTCGCCAGGATTCAAAGCCACTATCATCCCGACTATGCCGCGCTCTGGTATGGAGGCGCAGCTTTGATTAGTTATTCACGAGTAGATCTCAATCGTCACCGTTTTACCGATGTGTTAATTGGTGCAGGTTTGGGTTATTTAGTCGGAGACATTGAACTAAGGCAAAAGAATGGATTGATCTTATTTCCACTCATCGGTCAAGATAATCAAGGAAACACAGTCGTCGGCTTGCAAGTCAAAGGCGAATTCTAATTCTTAATATTTGCTTGCAAATGTGGCGGATACTTCCAAAGCAGTCTAGAGTAAGAAGTAGTAGTGGAGACCATCGGTCAGAGGTTGTGAATGAGTCAGCAAAGTCCTTACGATCGGCTAGGTGTAGCAGAAGATGCTACCTTTGAAGAGGTTCAAGCTGCCAAACAGCGAGTGCTTGCTCGATCGGGTGGAGATACACAGCTACAAGATAGTGTAGAAGCCGCTTATGATGCGATCGTCATGGAACGGCTCAAACTCCGCCAGCAGGGTAAAATTAAAGTGCCCGATGGCATTAGGTTCCCTGAAAAGCCGTTGGCAGCCGTACCCAAATTTCCTTCTATCTCTGTGGCAAATTCGCCCAGTTGGTTGGGCGATACTTTCGAGCGTCCTACCCAATCAGAAATATTAACAACTGCTGGTGTCTACACCGTACTAGGTGGTGCAGCAGCACTACTCGCAGGTTCACTATTGCCAACCCTAATTGCCTTCGGTACTGGCTTCAGTCTGTACTTTATCAATCAAAAGCAACGTCGATTTAAACGCGCTTTGTTGGGCACTTTATTTGCGCTGGTGCTGGGTACTGTTGTTGCTGGGCTGCTGGTAAATACATTGCAATTACCTGTCGGTCAAATTGGACTCAGTGGAGAAGTTTTTGCTGGCTTATTAATTTTTGTATTGTTGTGGGTTACGAGTACTTTTACGAAGTAACCAAAGTCGATCTCTATTCTTTACCTGCGACTAGAGTCACCGCTGATATCGCAGGTAGCTCTTATTAATCCTGTTCGCGTTGCTTCAATAAATCGACACCCATTGAGGTGCCCAGTCTGCTAGCTCCAGCGAGAATCAATTCTACAGCTCGATCGTGTGTGACAATACCACCAGCGGCTTTGATGCCAACTTGGTCTTTAGTTAGTTCTTTGAGTAGTCGCACATCTGCAATAGTCGCAGCACCACTCCAACCCGTTCCTGTTGCTAGCATTCTCGCACCTGCATCCATGCAGAGCTGCGCTGCCATGATTTGCTCTGGCTCGGTTAGCAGAGACATTTCCAGAATCGCTTTCACTAGCAAGCCTGTAGACTCAGCGATCTCGGCAATCTCGCGGTGGACATCATCAATTTTCCCCGCCTTCAACCAGCCGATATTAATTATCACATCTAGTTCCTGAGCACCATTTTCCATCGCCTCCTGAGCTTCAAATAATTTACTCGCTGTTGTTGTCGCCCCAGTTGGAAACCCAATCGCCGTGCAGATTTGAATCCGTTTTTGGTGCAATAGAGCCGTAACTTGCCGCACATAGCAGGGGTTGACACAAACAGCGGCAAATCCATATCTATCCGCTTCTTCACAGGATCGATCTACCATTTCCGGCGTGGCAATACCCAGCAAGGAATGGTCGATAAATGGAGCAATGTCGAGATTTTCAGAGTGTTCGGTTCGCATTTAGTGGAGATGAGGACTGGGGGACGGGGGGACTGGGGAACTCGAATCAAACCTAATCACTATCCACACTTCGGCTACGCTCAGTGCAAGCTATTCACTAATTCACCTAATCTGTGACAAAACAAAGCGCAGCCTATCGTAATCATCCTTGAGAATCAAACTAATAGTGCGTCCGGCGGTGACTAACCACGATCTGTCTCGCGCTCTGAGCTGATGAATCTCCCTAATCGTAGCTGCTGTTAGAGCTTCCACTGGCGCACCTTGCACCTGTAAAAGTGTCCGCAAAAATTCTAACTGCTCGCTAAACCTGATAATCTCCTCGGAACTGCACTGATACACCCCCTGATGGATTTGAGGCGGACGCGGTGGGAGATATTGATACATTTGCCCTTTCTCGTCTTCAAAGCCGATAATAGCGGCTTTGAACTCAGTTTTGAGCATGGCGAAGATTTGGGGTTGCTCCTCGCGCAATTCGTCCAGAGACATGCCCAAAGCACGAGCGCGATGGACGGAATCGATCGGGGCAGTAGTCGCATGATAAACTACTGCCAGAATTTGATTACCAGTTTCCTCGTCAGCAGCTTTGACAATACTGCCAAAAGTCGGCATCACCGCCAACTTGAGATCTTCGGGTTCTAAACACTGAGCCAAAAATTCACAGGTAGATGTCTCGATTACTTCAGCGATATGCTGAGGATTTTTGGCTCCAGTGCTAAATTGAGGTAATGGTAAACGCATTTCTAAAGAAATCGGGAATATTATGGATCTGTAGGGGCTGGTTTATGATGTCGATTTTACTAAAAATTTCGTTCAAACCCGCCCTACCCCTCTAGCCGAAAACAATTACATCTCAGCTTTGTATTCAATGGGAGATCGATCGATTAATCCAGCTAAAATTTGGCGATTAATTCCACCAATAGAGGCTAGTGGAGAGATTCAAATGTCAATCGATCTGTGGTTATTAGACCAGCACATACTAGGTCACATTCCACCAACCCTACGCTTCTACACTTGGTCGGAACCGACTATCTCTCTAGGATATCACCAACGCCACTATCCCGAACACTGGCGATCGCTAGTTTGGCAGGATTCACCTGTAGATCTAGTCAAACGTCCGACGGGTGGGCGGGGTGTACTGCATCAAGGCGATCTAACTTACGCGCTGATTGGTTCGGGATTTGTGGGCAAAAGGGTAGAAGTATATCAACAAATTTGTCAGTTTTTAATCGATGGTTGGCGATCGATCGAAATCGAATTAGGTTATGGTACAGCAGGGACAGGCTACATTCACAATCCCAATTGTTTCGGGACGGCGACAAGTGCAGATCTAGTTTGCGCGAATGGCTATAAACTAATTGGGAGTGCTCAACTAATTAAATCGGGCGCGATCCTTCAGCATGGTTCGATGCGACTCAATCCTAATTTAGAGTTATTTAAGCAAGTGTTTAATGAAACTACTACCCTGCCACCGAGTGAGATTTCACAGTTAACTGATAGAACCATAATTGATGCTCTGATTAATTCTGCTCGGAAACATTTTCAGATAAAGTTTGAAGTTGAGCCTCTGAGCGATCGAGAATGGTTGAAAATCAAAACACAAATCAATCCCAGTTAGTTTTAGCATAATTAAGATACGCAATGGCAATCGATCGCAAGTGGACATCCAAGAAAAAACGAGCATTAGAAGTATTACTTAGATTAAAACGCCTATATCCAGATGCCACTTGCAGCTTAGATTTTACAACTCCCGTTCAACTATTAGTCGCTACGATCCTTTCGGCTCAGTGTACCGATGAGCGGGTGAATAAAGTCACGCCAGCATTATTTGCCAGATTTCCCGATGCTCGCTCGATGGCTTATGCTGATATTTTAGAGATTGAAGGATTAGTTCGATCGACTGGATTCTATCACAATAAAGCTAAAAATATTCAGGGTGCCTGCCGCAAAATCGTCGAAGAATTTGATGGTGAAGTACCACAATTGATGGAGCAACTATTAACATTGCCAGGGGTGGCTAGAAAGACAGCAAATGTAGTTTCTGCCCATGCTTTTGGCAATATCCAAGGTGTCACTGTCGATACCCACGTTAAACGGTTGACCAATTTGATCGGTTTAACCAAACATCAAGACCCAATTAAGATCGAACAGGATTTAATGAAATTCTTGCCCCAACCAGATTGGGAAAATTTCTCGATTATGACCATCTATCATGGTCGGGCAATCTGCAATGCCCGCAAACCCAATTGCCCCGATTGTGAGCTAGCCGAACTATGTGCCTCGGCCCATCAACCACCGAAAACCAAGGCTAAAGCTGGCATTCGGAAGTAACTGGCCAAATTAATCTCGTTGGCGCAGCCTCTCAGAATGAGAATCGATATCCTATGCCAAAAGTGAATTTGCTAGGTGCAATTACTGCAAAATATTTAAAAAACGGTAGCAAAAACTACTAATTTAGATCCATTGCTCACGTAACTTAAACGTAATGCCAAAAATAATACTTCATTGTTGCCCATGAACAGCCCGACTAAATCTGCTGCTAGTCAAAATCTATTCCTCGCCACAATTGCCTTTGCAGTTGCCTTTGCCAACTGGGGCATCATCTCTGGCTTGGCACCATTACTCAAAAAAGAATTAGGTTTATCCGTCACCCAAGCAAGTGTGATGATTGCGATTCCGGTGTTGCTGGGATCCGTTGGCCGAATTCCGCTGGGATTACTGACAGATCGATATGGTGGGCGAATCGTATTTAGTATTCTACTGATGTTTACGATCGTACCAGCGATCGCACTGGCGTTAGATCATTCCTATCCCAGTCTGTTATTTTGGGGCTTTGTCATGGGCTTGGCTGGCACATCTTTTGCGGTGGGAGTAGCTTTTGTTTCTGGCTGGTTTCCCCCCAGTCAACAGGGGACGACACTAGGCATCTACGGTGCTGGCAATATTGGTCAATCGGTAGCAGTATTTGGTGGGCCAGTTTTGGCACAGGCCATCGGTATCCCCGCAACATTTATAGTGTTTAGTCTAGCGGCTGTATTCTGGGGCATTATTTTTGCTTTTGGTGCCAACAATGCTAAACCACCGAGTCAATCAAAGACATTTGCTCAAAATATCGAAGTTCTGAAAACCGAAAAATTAGCTTGGGTACTGAGCGGTTTCTATGCGTTGACATTTGGTGGCTTTGTCGCACTAAGTATTTATCTGCCAACTTTGTATAAGGAAGTTTTCGCGCTAGCCCCAGCAGATGCAGGTGCCAGAACAGCAATTTTTGTATTAATTGCCACCTTATCTCGGCCAATTGGTGGAGTATTAAGCGACCGATTGGGTGGTCAGAAACTATTGCTCTACGTGTTTTTGGGAATCGCGATGACGAGCTGGTTGATGGCAACTAATTCAATTTGGCTGTTCAATCTCGGCGTGGTTTGCTGCGCGGTATTATTTGGTCTGGGTAATGGCGGTGTCTTCAAGCTCGTACCCCAATATTTCCCCAATCAGACAGGGAGTGTCACCGGATTAGTCGGTGCGGCAGGTGGCTTGGGTGGATTCTTCCCACCGATCATTTTAGGAATTTGCCGAGATCTGACGGGTAGTTACGTCATCGGCTTTGTACTGCTGATCGTGTTTGCACTCAGTTGTACTGGCGTTTTGAGCCAAACCTTTTTAAAGTCACCAGCAAAAGTATCCTCATGATTCTAATGGTGATTTTTGCCGTCTTTGAGGACGGCTGATTTTAGTGAAACCTTTCATATGCAAGAGTTACGGGCACCTTTAGACCGAGTTGTAGTGGTCAACTCGTGCATCTGTCGGTTACTTGTCAGAATTGAAAAAGTTATCATTCTAATCCAGATAAAGTCAAAGATGTGTATGGTTTGCGATATGATCTGGTCTTATAACTGGATACTGAGATTTTAGGAAAAGAGGGTTTATAGGCTGTGATTAGAGTAGCGATCAACGGGTTTGGACGGATCGGACGGAATTTTATGCGGTGTTGGTTGGGGAGAACCAATAGTCACTTGGAAGTTGTAGGCATCAACGATACTTCAGATCCTCGCACCAATGCTCACTTGCTCAGATACGACACCATGTTGGGCAAGTTCGATGCAGAGATTAGTGCTGACGACAACACCATCACTGTCAATGGTAAAACGATCAAGTGTGTATCCGATCGCAACCCTGACAATTTGCCTTGGAAAGAGTGGAACATCGATCTCGTAATCGAATCCACAGGTGTGTTTATCAGCCATGCTGGTGCTTCCCGTCACATCAAGGCTGGTGCCAAAAAAGTCCTGATTACCGCACCAGGCAAAGATGAAGATGGTACCTTCGTCGTCGGAGTCAACGAGAAAGACTACGACCACAACAAACATTTCATCATTAGTAACGCTAGTTGTACCACCAATTGTCTCGCACCTTTTGCCAAAGTCCTCAATGACAACTTTGGGATCGTCAAAGGGACGATGACCACTACTCACAGCTACACAGGCGATCAACGCTTGCTCGATGCCTCTCACCGCGATCTCCGTCGCGCACGGGCAGCCGCAATGAACATCGTCCCCACATCTACTGGTGCGGCTAAAGCCGTATCCTTGGTACTCCCAGAACTCAAAGGTAAGCTGAACGGGATCGCACTGCGAGTACCAACTCCCAACGTATCAGTTGTCGATCTAGTCGTCAACGTTGAGAAGAAAACCTTCACCGAAGAAGTCAACTCCGTACTCAAAGCAGCCGCTGAAGGCCCAATGAAAGGGATTTTGGACTTCTGTGAGCTGCCACTAGTTTCCAGCGATTTCAAAGGTACTGATGCCTCTTCCACGATCGATGCCGCACTGACGATGGTGATGGGCGACGATATGGTCAAAGTGATCGCCTGGTACGATAACGAGTGGGGCTACAGCCAACGTGTTGTCGATCTCGCCGAAATCGTCGGTGCGAAGTGGGTCAGATAATTAGTTGGGAGTTGGGAGTTGGGACTAGCCCTTTCAGGGCAACGAAGCAGCTAAGTCATTGTTCAATTCCTTTCTAAATAATAAGCCTCATCATAAAATGATGAGGCTTATTATTTCTCCGAACTCCGAACTCCCAACTCCGAACTCCCAACTACTTCACCGCTTCCTCATACAATTGCTCGTGAAGCTGAATTACAACTTCTAGATCGTAGGTAGAAATTCTTTCATAGCCTAATTTAGCCATCTTAGCTGCTTCTTGAGGTCGATCGAGTATCCAAGTCATCGCAGCGGCTAGTGCATCCACATCGCCAACATCAACCAACAAGCCACAACCGCCTTCGAGCAGATCTTGAGTACCCCTGATTTTGGTACCAATGGTGGGGACTTCTAAGGCGAGAGATTCTAGGACACAGCGGGGCAGTCCCTCTTGAGCCGAGACTAAAATATTCGCACAGGCAGCCTTCATCAATACTGGCACATCAGATCGATTACCGAGAAAGTGAATGCGATCGATTACACCCAATTCTGTGGCTAATTCTTTCATCTTGTCCATCAGTGGGCCAGAACCAGCTAGGGCAAAGTGTACATCTTTGCGGGCTAGTTTTGCAAACGCTTCGATCGCATCGACATGATGCTTGCGCTTGGTGAACTCTGCGACTGATAGCAACAGTGGCGTATCCTGACTGATACCCAATTTCTGCCGCACGTCTGCTACAGCGGCATCTGGCACATTATCGCGATTATAATACTTGAGATCTACCCCAATTCCAGGCATATAGTGGGTATGACTTGGAGCTACTAATCCATACTCTAGTGCTGCCGATTTATCCTCATGGTTGATTGTGACCAGATAATCTGTCCATTTACCAGCCGACTTTTCTAGATTGATAAATGCGGTGTTTTTGAGCGGATTGCCACCTTTAAAGAAGTGAAATCCATGTGCGGTGTAGATAATTTTGCAGTTTAGCTGGTGGCGTAAATCTTTTAACGCATATCGCGTTACAAAAGCCGCAACCGGAGTGTGAACGTGGATGATATTGTATTTTTCACGTAAGACGATCTCGCGAATCTTGCCTGGAGTCTTCAATAAATTACGCGGATCGAGCGGGTTACGCGACCATTCTACATCCCAGACTCGATCGAATCCTTGCTGACATTTGGGATCGGTGGAAATTCCACAGGACATAGCATCCACTTGCCATCCTATCGATCGAAAATGAGCTGCAAATGGCAACAAGAAGCTGTTCAGAGTACAGGGCAGAGTCGTAACCATCAAAACTCTATTCATAGACTATTAAACCTAGCAACAACAATGAGAAACCTTAAAATATCGGTACCGATAACGATTGAAAATTAATAATCTAGACTCAATCTATGTAGAATCCGTGCCCAATATGTTCAAATCAAGAACTCAGATCACAACCGAGTTGTGACGTAATCGTCCAGTATAACAAGGAAGCGAAAAGACTCCATCGGGGAATTCACGTAAGAATTAAGGATTAGGCTTTAGGCTTTAGGAATTAGGGATTAGGCTTTAGGGATTATGATTGGACATTTGCTCCCCACACCTCCCACACCTCCCACACCCCCCATCCCCCCATCCCTCAACTCAGTACGGATACCCCTAGACCTTTGAGCACAAGATTGGGTAATAATAGGAAGAATCGACATAAAGTGGCACAGCTATGATACCTACCGTAATTGAACAGTCTGGGAGAGGCGAACGCGCCTTTGACATTTATTCTCGGCTATTGCGCGATCGAATTATCTTCTTGGGCGACCAGGTAACTTCAGATTTAGCCAACCTCATCGTGGCGCAATTGCTATTTTTGGAAGCAGAAGATCCAGAAAAAGATATCTATTTGTATATCAATTCCCCTGGCGGTTCGGTTTCTGCTGGCATGGGCATCTTTGACACGATGAACCAAATTCGTCCTGATGTCTGCACTGTGTGCATGGGATTTGCAGCAAGCATGGGAGCGTTCTTGCTCAGTGCTGGAGCACATGGCAAGCGGATGAGCCTACCAAGTTCTAGAATCATGATTCACCAGCCTCTAGGCGGCGCACAGGGGCAAGCGACAGACATCGCGATCCAAGCCAAGGAAATTCTCTATATCAAGGGTACGTTGAACGATTTACTCGCCAAACATACTGGTCAACCATTGGAAAAAATCCAAGAAGATACCGATCGAGATTTCTACATGTCTGCGGTGGAAGCCAAGGACTATGGTTTAATCGATACGGTGATCGATCGACGTGTCAGTGCTGTTAATCCGCCGCTAGCTCTAGTTCAATAATTTTTGCAAGCTAGACAAAATCTCAAAAATAGAGTAGGAGAATCGATCGATTCCCCTACTCTATTTTCGTTGGTAGCTATAAACTATCAATTCTCAATTCTCAATTCTCAACTACCTAAAAACCATAGCCAACAGCGATACCAAGTCCATTAACGCTCTTGTAATTGGCATTGAGAATAATGCTGTCAGATACCTGATAATCTACTCCAGCTTCAAGATACAAGCCAAATTGACTGTTTGTACCGACACCGATAATATTCGGAGTAACTGAAGTATTTACAGAATTACCATAGAATCCAGCTCCACCATAAGGTGTGAAATCAGAATTGGGGATCTTGTAATCATAGGTCCCAGAGACACCGTAGGTAGTACTGGAATAGTTAACATTCCCAGTAAGACCTGCTACTGATACTGCGGCAGAAGATCCACTCCCAAATGTAAAAAATGGTCTAACAGAGATATTATCTGCAACCTCAATTTTGCCTGTGACACCGTAGGCAGTAATTGTGGCACCAGTTCCTGGGATAGTTTGTCCACCAAAAGACGCTTCTATCTGCTGACCAAAAGAGATGCTTGGTGCAATGTAGTATTTTTTCTTAGGCTTCTCCAGTGAGTTGGTTGGTGTTTGTGCGACCAAAGCTGGCTTGACTGTCGATTGAGACGAAGTAGTATTGCTATTAACTTTGATGTTCCTAGCTTGTAACTCACCAGCAACAGCAGGAGTAGCCGTTACGATTGCCGCTACAGTAGTCAAGAGTGCGATCGCGGGTAAAAATAGTTTCATGATATTGCTGCGAATTTATTGTGGATTTTTGCGACATCTTTACAACCAAGAGCAGTAAAACTTTCGCCCTGTTTGTATTCTAATTGTATTCTAAAGTTGTACCTTATGACTTCGTAGCAAGGCCGATCGGATCGAGGGGTGATTTCTTCAGTGACAAGGCTAGGTGGCAAGGCTATGAAGATTAGTAAACAAATATTAGCGAGTTATTGTCAGCTTTCAATTCTTTGTGTTAGCTTTAGCTCAGGTAGTAACTTACCCGTTGTTACGGAACAGCTAACCAATTCACAATATAGGAGGTGGTGCCCATGATCGAGAGTAGTACACGTTTGGGTCTCGAAACTGGAGTTAGCCGGCTGAGTGCTGGGACTGTCCTCTAGTCATTTGTAGGTTTTGTCTACAGAACTAGTCTATATTCACGCCTGCTTGCGAGTAGAGTTTCTCCCAGCAGCCAGGTTCCAGTGAACAGACCCCCTAGACCGCTCCTATTATTAGTACCGAGATTTTAGAATCTTAGCTAATAGTAGGAGCGGATAGTTTTTGGAGATTAATCGAGCTGCATGGAGCATCCAGCGATTGACAATTGGTAACTAACAGTAGACGATCTGTAGTTAGCCCAATTCATCGCTATAAGTAATGGATCTCAAAGCTCTGATTCGTGACATTTCTGACTTTCCCAAGCCTGGGATCGTATTTCGCGATATTACCACCTTGCTGCGCGACCCAGAGGGGTTACGATACTCGATCGATACCTTAGCAAGTAAGATGCAAGATTGGCAGCCTGAATATATTGTTGGGATGGAGTCGCGGGGATTTATCTTTGGAGCAGCGTTGGCATATCAGATGGGAATTGGGTTTATTCCGGTGCGAAAACCAGGCAAGCTGCCAGCAGCGGTATACACAGTAGAATACGCGCTGGAATACGGGACAGACAAGCTGGAGATTCATCGAGATGCAGTAGTTGCGGGCAGTCGCATCTCGATCGTTGATGACTTGATTGCGACAGGTGGCACGGCAGCAGCAACGGCAAAGTTACTACAGGATATTGGTTGTGAGCTGGTCGGCTGCGCGTTTGTGATCGAGCTAGACGCTCTCAATGGTCGATCTCGGTTGCCAGATGTACCGATTATTTCACTCGTTCATTATTAGCAGCCTACTATTCACAATCCACCAAAACACTAGCAACCATGCTTGGACGAAAGACATATGTAGATCGCTTTGTAAAGATCGATTAAGATGGGGGTGGATACTGCGTAACATTCTTTAATAATGCTGACCGAGCGTTCCGAGTCGTCAGAAAATAATACTCACCCTTTGCTCGACAAAATCTTGTTCGGACATCAGCCAACGCCTGAATTGTTCGCAATTTTGTTGGTATATGCCGTCCAGGGAATTTTGGGGATATCTCGGCTGGCAGTAAGTTTCTTCCTCAAGGATGAACTAGCACTGTCTCCAGCAGAAGTTGCCGCTATGATGGGCATAGCAGCCTTACCGTGGACAATTAAACCTTTATTTGGGTTTATGTCTGATGGCTTACCAATTTTCGGGTACAGAAGGCGACCATACCTGATCTTGTCTGGATTAGTTGGTGTCGCAGCTTGGGTAAGCCTAGCGACGATCGTACATACCGCTGCTGCGGCAACATTTGCGATCGTGATTACCTCGCTTTCCGTAGCTGTAGGCGATGTGATCGTCGATTCCTTGATTGTCGAGCGTGCTAGAGATGAGTCACTGGCTGACTCCGGTTCGATTCAATCACTCTGTTGGGGCGCGGCTGCCGTTGGTGGTTTGCTGACTGCTTACTCTAGTGGATTATTGCTCGAACAATTTAGTACCCGCACCGTCTTTGCCATTACCGCAGTTTTCCCGCTCCTAGTCTCAGCAGCGGCTTTCTTGATTTCTGAGGAACCAGTTACTGCCAGCGATACTGATGGGAAAGCAGTTGTCAAAGATCAAATTCAGCAGTTGTGGCAGGCTCTGAAGCAAAAAGCGATTTGGATGCCCACGTTATTTCTGTTTTTGTGGCAATGTACACCGACAGCCGAATCAGCATTTTTCTACTTCAGCACCAATGAATTGGGATTTACGCCGGAGTTTTTAGGGCGAGTGCGATTGGTGACGAGTTTGGGATCTTTATTCGGCGTGTGGCTATTTCAACGTTTCTTAAAAACTATTCCGTTTCGCCAAATTTTCTTGGGGATGACGTTATTTTCCGCCTTTGTTGGGATGACAACTATACTATTAGTTACTCACACTAACCGCACATTAGGCATTGATGACCATTGGTTTGCATTAGGTGATAGCTTGATCCTCACAATTGCCGGACAGCTCACCTTCATCCCCGTCCTAATCTTGGCGGCGAGATTGTGTCCACCTGGGATTGAAGCTACGCTGTTTGCGATGTTGATGTCGGTATTGAATTTATCGAGTTTGGTATCCAAGGAAGGCGGTGCGATTCTCACCCATCTATTGGGAGTGACAGACACCAATTTCGATCGAATGTGGCTGTTAGTTGTAATTACTAATGTTGGCAGTGTGCTGCCGCTAGTCTTTATCAATCTATTGCCAAATGAAGATCCACAACTAGCAGCGGCGACTGCGATGTCGATTCCACCTGCAAGTGTAATCGAGCATCCGCAAACTGGAATAGTTGGAGGTCAATCTTTTCTGCCCAATATGTCACCGGAATTATTGGAAGTTAAATCAGAAAAATAAGTATTACTGCGTAGATCTACCCACCCCGCCCTATGGGCACCCCTCCCAGGAGGGGATTTATCCCCAGAATAATATGCAAACTCAAGCTAGAGAACTTACCTACAATTTACAGCAGTGGAAACAGGGATATCGATCGCAAAAGCAAGAATATGATTATCAGATCTCTGAAATTGACGGACAGATTCCGGCTGAACTGACGGGGACATTGTTCAGAAATGGCCCAGGAATGCTGGATATCAATGATGTTTCTGTTCGCCATCCTTTTGATGGGGATGGAATGATTTGCCGGATTACTTTTCAGAATGGCAAAGCTCACTTTCGCAATCGCTTTGTCCAGACGGAAGCCTATCAAGCCGAACAAATAGCGGGTGAATTTCTCTATCGCGGTGTATTTGGTACTCAAAAAGCTGGGGGCTGGAAAACCAACGCTTTCGATGTCAATTTAAAGAATATTGCTAATACTCAAGTTGTCTATTGGGGCGGTAAATTACTCGCTTTGTGGGAAGCTGCCGAACCACATCGGTTAGATCCAAAAACTTTGGAAACATTGGGAATTGAATATCTCAACAACACTCTAAAACCAGGCGATCCGTTTGCAGCACATCCACTATTCGATCCCAAAGGGCGGATGGTTAATTTTGGCTTAAAAGCTGGTAAATTCGATCGAACTGGATTGCTAACTGAAATTACGATCTACGAGCTAGATCTAGATGGTGAAGTAGTCGAACAGCATTCACACGTCATTCCTGGATTCGCATTTATCCATGATTTCGCGATTACGCCCAACTATTGTATCTTCTTCCAAAATCCAGTCGGGTTCAATCCCTTCCCCTTCCTATTCGGCTTGAAAGGTGCGGCGGAATGTGTCAAATTTCAGCCTGAAAAGCTAACAAAAATTCTACTAATTCCCCGCAATCCCCGCAGTGGCGAACAGATGCAAACCCTCGAAACTAAATCAGGGTTTGTGTTTCACCACGCCAACGCCTTCGAGCATGACGGTAAAATCTCGATCGATTCCATTGCCTATCCCACCTTCCCCGAAGTTGAACCCGATAAAGATTTCCGCGAGATGGACTTCAGCACGCTCACCCCAGGACAACTGTGGCGATTTGAAATGGATCTAGCTACTCAACAGGTAACTAGCCAGCTAGTCGAACCCCGCTGTTGTGAGTTCCCAACTATTAACCCCGCAAATGTTGGACAACCCTATCGCTACGTCTACATGGGTGCGGCGCAAATGTCCGATGGCAATGCACCGTTGCAAAGTATCATCAAACTCGATCGAGAAAATGGTACCCAACAATTGTGGACGGCAGCACCAACCGGATATGTGAATGAACCTGTGTTTGTACCGCGTCCTGGTGGCACCCAGGAGGACGATGGCTGGCTGCTAGCGATGATTTATGATGGGTCACGAGATCGATCGGCTGTGGTCATTCTCGATGCCGCAGATCTGACGAAAGGGGCAGTAGCAACTCTCTGGTTGACGCACCACATTCCCTATGGTTTGCATGGGAGTTGGACAGACAGTGTATTTACCGACAGCCTCTGAAACGATCGGTTAACAGATGCCAATAGTTAATCTAAAATAAGATATCCCCTGCTAGCGACCAAACTAATCAGGGGATATCTAGCGGCTAGCCGCAATATTGAAATATCTGTTATCAATTATGACACAAGCGAGAGAACCGGAAGATTTCAGGGCAGAAACAGAAAGACGATTTGGGCATCTAAATAGAAGATTGGAGCGATTGGAAGATACCCAGATCTCACCACAGGAGTTTGCCAGAGCTTTTGAAAGAGTTAATGTTGAGACTACTGAGATTAAAAGAGAGATTGCTAATTTGCATACTAAAATCGATGCTCTTAGTACTGAGTTAAATGGAAAAATCGATACTATATTGAAACATCTAACTGGATCTGGCGATAGCTAATAAAAGTAGAGTAGGAGCAATTCATAAAGTACTCCTACTCTACTTTTCTAGAATTTGTCGTTAGTAATACTAACCCGATCGCAAACATTAATGGTGTAAACCAATTACCAACCTGAACATACAATGTTTGAGTATTGCGGCGATAAACTTGATGGGCGTGTACGGCAAATCGATCGAGATTGTAGGTTGGGTTGAGCCGCGTTCGCGGAGCGTCTCCCACAGGAGAAAACCCAACAACCTGAGTGTTAAAGGCGCGATCGAGTGTCATCATCTCTTGCTAACCCGACAAAAACTTCCTTTAATCAATGAAATAAACTTTGGTTAAGTGTGTTGGGTTTCATTCTTCAACCCAACCTACAGATCTATCGAATTTTAAGAACGATTGTTAGTGCTTTTTCAAGCAATACTAGATTATCTTCATTAATCAAACCAACTTTCTTGGTTAACCGACTCTCGGCAACAGATCTAATTTGAAAAGTATCAGCCGCCGATATTTTAACCAATCTATTTTCATTATTCGGATCGAGCCTAACCATCCAAGGTCTAATATTGAACGATTCTTTCCAGTCAGTAATCGGGATGATTACTTTTAGTGGTAAAACACCAATCGCGTTATTATTGACAATCACACAAGGTCGAGTCTTTCTGATTTCACTGTCAACTGTTGGTTCTAAATTTACTAACTATATCTCACCTCGCAACATTTATTTTCCTCAATCTTAACTATTATGGTTATTCCAAAAAATCTTCACCATCAAGATTGGTGAAAATAGTTAGATCTGGATCATGTGTGTAATCGTCTATTGCTAAATTAGCTGCGACTCGTAGTTGCTGTTCTACTTGTCGATCGGTCATTACTTGTTTTTGAGCTTCGATCGAGTTCAATGCAATAGTCGCGATCGACAATCTCTCATCGATCGATAGTGTTGGCAACGCTTTAATAATTTCTGTAGTTTCCATCTTCAACCAATTTTAAGACGAATGAATACCATGAACTCACCATAGCATATTTATTATGTTCAAGACCTTAGTTAATCCTAGTAAGCCGATTCATCACCCATAGTACGCTAGATTTAATGTTAATTGTATTCTCAACCACATCATCACCTATATCTTGGATGTCAGCGACGATCTAAAAGATAATATTAACCCGATTGCAAATAGCAACGGTGTCAACCAATTACCAAACTGGACATATAATGTCTGCGTATTTCGGCGATAAACTTGATGGGCATGGGCAGCAAATTCATTGAGTTTAGAAATCCATTGTGTCCGTCCATGTGGATCGATGACTGCCGAATAGCCAGTGTTACTAGCTCGAACTGACCAACGATCTGTTTCAATCGATCGCATCAGATCGATCGCGTGATGTTGAGCAGGCATTCCATCACCATAGTGAGCATCATTAGAAGCAGTAATAATCAAGCCACCCGTCTGCGCTTGACGACGAAAATGCTCATGATATGCGGAATCATAACAGATTCCAAAAATAATATTCCCGAATGGGGTATTCACAACGGGCGCAAATTTACCTGCTAGTAAATGTGAATTCAAGGGTGAGATAGTATCAATAAATTTACCGATATATTGCTCGAAAGGGATATATTCACCGAGTGGAACTAATTTCCATTTATCATAGCGGCTGATGACTTTGCCATCACCATCGATCGCCAAGATACTATTATTTGTTGCACCAGATACTTCACCAAAGCCACCGATAAATGCGACGACTTTCTGGTCTAAGATTGCTTGGTAAAAGGATGTATATCTAATTTGACTTTCAGTATATGGAAATGCTGTTTCTGGTGTAACAACTGCTTGCACACCTTGCTTGACCAAATCTCGATAACCTTTGGTATAATTCTCGATCGCCAGTTGATATCCTAGATTATTGTGTCTGACTTCGTTGCCGATATCTCCTTGAATAATGCCGATATTCAGGCTTGATTCTGGGGTGTTAACGAGAGGTCGATCAGCTAGATTAGCACCAATTAAGTGTAAAATAACAATCACTGCGATCGCACTACCAAGAAAAGGTGATGCTTTCCAAAGTTTGGGAATTAGTCTAGCTTGCTGATGATATCTCGCAACTGCCAAACAGCCTTCGGCAATTAAACCATTGACTAATACTATCGCTGCACTTACCGCTGTTGGGCCTGATAATTGACCCAAGTGCAGGATCGGTAGATTGTGGGGACTTTGAGTTAGGGCAATTGATGTCCACCACAGATCTGTGAGGCTGTATAGTTCTTCTAGTCCACACCAGCAAGCCGTTCCCAAGATTACTCGTGCGATTGGATTTTGGTAAGTTTTGGAGTTGATAAACTTCAGACTAATCGACCAAAATGTCGCTAAACTTGCACCCCATAACGTAACAAAGGTCAAACAAAACAGCGCAATCCCCAAGCTGGCAAAGAAGGGTACACCCATCCAAGTCATCGGATGAATCCCAAAGATCCAGTTCAACCCCAATCCGTAGAACCCAATCCCCCAAGCCAGTCCATAACCAATCGCCAGAGAATTGGGCTTGTGACAAATCAAATACCACAGTGGCGCGAGGGCAATCCACGCCAAATACCAGGCATCAATCGGTGCGAATGCTGTCCCCATCAGGATACCACTGCCGATCGCGATGCCTAGCTCTACAAGACGATCGTTAAATTTAGCTATAGATTTGCGGACAGATAGCAGCATGAAGATGTAAATGGTAAGGATGAAATCAGTCCCGTAAACAGCGATATTTTCTGACTGTTTACCGCTCCCCGTAACAAATGTTAATTTCCACAAGGGCTAATTCTCATAATTATAGCTGGCGGTAAACCGACCGAATTAAGTGCTAGACCGTCCATTCTACAAGGTTTAGTGGCTTGCTCGATCGAACACAAGCTCATATAATGACTTTATATAAGTAAACATTAAGTCAAGAATATCTATAATTACTGTGGCTAACCCCAGCTATAAACCCACCGAGATTGACGGTACATGGCGATGGCAACTTCAAGATACTTGGGGCGCATTTGCGGCATCAGCATTTTTGGTGTCCGTCCCTGTCTTTGTTGAAGCTCCACTCGTGCGGCACTATCCAGTTCTCAGCGTGGTGATTACCATCTTGTGGGTTAGTTTGGGTGGCATCTTGCTCCAACGTCCTCAGACCAAAATTTGGGGAGACTTAATTCTCGGATTTAGTTGCAGTTGGTTGGCTGGAGCGATTTATTGGGGTTGGTTTAGGTGGGAACCAGCGATTCATTTGCCGATCGAGTCAATCGGTGTACCATTGGCTATGTGGGCTTTGTGGAAGGGGTTTGGTAAGATTGGCAGTCTGTTTTACCTTGGTTCCCTATTGGGCACAGCTATTACCGATTTATATTTTTATCAAGTTGGTTTGATCGAGCACTGGAAACAGATTATGCAAGTCGAGCCAACCCTGGCTATGCCGATCTTACAGCAAGCGATCGTCCAAGTGTGGACACCTTGGGGTACGGCTTGGGCAGTTGTATTAGTAAACTTTCTCTTGGCTGTGGGTATAATACCTTTAGGCACCAAACAATTGCACTGGTACGCTTTCAGTGGCGCGGTTTTGACAACTATCGTCGTTGACGGCTTGTTCTTCTGGTTTGCTGGTCATGCCTAAATCACCTAGCTATTATTTAGTCTAGATCGATCGACAGTGATGACAAGCGATCGATACACTAGTTCACCGTCATACTTCTACCAAACCGTGAACCAGGGAATCTCTCCTTATCTAATTCAGCAAACTGACAACGGCGAACGCAGGCTATCATTAGCTGATGGCAACTGCTGGACTCTAGGTCGGGGTGATGACAATCAATTTGTCGTCAAAGATCGCTGTATCTCTCGCAACCATGCGATGATCCAATATACTGATGCTGGCGATCGCTACCTGATCGATTTGGGCAGCAGCAATGGCACATTTGTCAATGGTCGTAGAGTCAGTATTCCAGTTACCATTCATGATGGTGACACGATTACTTTTGGTCAGACTGAATTTGAATTTCACTGTCCCTCAGCCAATGATGATGCCCTGGGTTCGGATCCAGAAGGTACTCTTGATGGTACGGTGACATCGATGCTGCATCTGCGAAAATTGATGTCGGTGATGGTGGTAGATATGCGAAATTTCACCATTCTCACCCGTCAAACTAATGAGAACCTGCTCTCGGAAGTGATGAGTACCTGGTTCCGCAATGCTGGCGCAATCATCCGCAATCGCGGTAGTTGGGTGGACAAATATATCGGCGATGCACTGATGGCGTTGTGGTTTCACAATGGGGAAAATGTCACCAAGCAAGAGATGATGAATATCCTCTTGGCACTAGACGATCTCAATCAGATGACGAGAGAATTGAATAAGCAGTATCCATTACCCTTCGAGCTAAAAATTGGAGCGGGGATTAATACTGGTCATGCGATGATTGGGAATGCAGGTAGTGGCGATAGACCCGATTATACTGCTCTAGGTGATACGGTAAATGCTGCCTTCCGCTTGGAGGCAATCACCAAAGAACTGAATGCCGAAATTGCCATTGGTTCCTCTACCTATCGTTATCTAGCACCTTTACTTGGTAAACATCGAGTATTTAAAGAATGTTCCGTCGAACTCAAGGGTTATGATGTACCTGCGATCGTTCATGCCACCAATTTTGGCCCGCTCAATACCTTTCTCCAAACTGCTAATCCTAGTGTCACAGCTCAGGAAGCTCAATCTCAGACTAGTTTGATTCAGAAAAGTTAGTGAGGGTGTGGGTGCGCGGGCGCGTGGGTGCGCGGGTGCGTGGGCGCATGAGGGTAAAATTTAGGATGCCCCGTTGCCCCGTTGCCCCCGCGCCCCATCTCCCCGTCTCCCTCACCTCCCACCCGTGGACATAAATTGTTAGGATAGAGAACAGTGGTGAAGCCGAGATTGTTCGGGCGGTAATGAGTGAATATTGTAACTTCAATCATTACGTCTAGATCGATCGACAGTTCAACGCTAATTTGTCCATAATCAGATTGAGATAATGGCAGCCGCAGTAATTATTCAAAACCTGTGCAAGAGCTATGGCACCGTTCCGGCGGTTAAAGACGTATCTTTCCAGGTCGATCACGGTGAAATTTTTGGGCTGCTGGGGCCGAATGGAGCGGGTAAAACTACCACCATTCGCTGCCTCTGTACCCTCGCAAAGCCCGATAGTGGCTCGATCGAAGTTGGGGGTGTTTCTGTACTCGAACAGCCGCGTGAAGCCAGAAAGCGACTGGGCTATGTCGCGCAGGAAGTCGCCCTCGATCCAGTGCTGACGGGACGAGAATTGCTCGAACTCCAAGCTGCTCTCTATCATATTCCCAAGCAAGAGGCTAAACAACGGATCGAAGTGCTACTTGAAGTACTAGATTTACATAGCTACGCTGACAAAAAGACAGGCACTTATTCCGGCGGACTCAAGCGGCGGATTGACTTGGCAGCAGGACTACTGCATCAGCCAGAAGTGTTGGTACTAGACGAACCGACAGTAGGACTAGATATTGAGAGTCGGGTAGTAGTATGGGATTTTTTGCGCCAACTGCGAGCGAGTGGGACTACTATTATCCTTACTAGTCATTATCTCGAAGAAGTGGACGCTTTAGCCGATCGAGTCGGAATTATCGAGTCGGGATTAGTCATCGCCGAAGGTACGCCGTCTGCGCTGAAAAATCGCCTCGGAGGAGATCGCATTACGCTCCGAATTCGAGAATTTACATCTCCTGCTGAAGCCGAAAAAGCTAGACATCTACTCAGTGAATTGTCCTGCGTTCAGGCAGCAATCGTCAATCCCAATCAAGCTAACGCACTCAATTTAGTAGTCACACCAGCTTCCGATGTCCTGATGACAATTCAGCAGTCATTACAAGCAGCCGAGTTACCCATTTTCGGCATCTCCCAATCGCGCCCTAGTTTGGATGATGTCTATCTAGCCGCCACAGGTAAAACATTGCTAGATGCCGAACTCAGTGCTGCCAGCAGCCGCGATCTCAAAGCCGAGAAGAAACAAAGTATGCGTTAAATGGAGCTGAGAGTGCAGACGAGAATTCAGGCAAAATTAGGGTTAGTGCTAATTATTGTTTCTTGTCTATTGTGGGCGGCGGTATTAGTCGTCCCCCTCTTAACCTTTACCCTCACAAATAAAGCCCTAATTATTACCAGCTTGGTGATAACTAGCGAAGTGATTTTCTGGTTGGGTATACTATTAGCAGGAAAAGAACTTGCCCATCGCTATCGTCGCCAGTTAAACCCCATCGAGTGGTGGCGCAGGATAACTCGCAAAAATAGATAATTCCCCACACTCCCATACTCCACACTCCCACCAACTAGATCATGAGCGGCACCATCAACACTTCTGAACCTGTAAATGTCCAAGCAAAAGACATCTATAGATCTCGCGAACCAATAGCATCAAATGGGTTTGCTGACTTTATCCAGGAAACCTTAGCCCTGACTAAACGGCTATTTATTCAACTGCAACGTCGCCCATCGACGTTGGTTGCAGGTATCATTCAGCCGTTGATGTGGCTGTTATTATTCGGCGCGCTATTCCAAAATGCGCCCCAAGGGATGATGAGTGATGACTTAAGTTATGGGCAATTTTTGGGTGCCGGATTGATTGTCTTTACCGCTTTTGTGGGAGCATTAAATGCAGGTTTACCTGTGATGTTCGATCGAGAGTTTGGCTTCCTCAATCGGTTACTAGTTGCGCCGCTAGCTTCCCGTTACTCAATTGTGGCAGCTTCGGCAATTTATATTGTGGCACTTAGTTTCGTGCAGACAGCCGCAATTATTGGCGTAAATGGGCTGATGGGTGCAGGCTTACCGAGTATTGCGGGTTTAGGGATTATTGCACTGATTATCTTATTACTCGTACTCGGAGTGACAGCCTTGAGCTTGGGTTTGACTTTTGCCCTACCTGGACATATCGAATTGATTGCGGTAATTTTTGTCGTTAACTTGCCACTATTATTTGCAAGCACAGCCCTAGCACCATTGGCATTCATGCCCCAATGGTTGCAAGTAGTCGCCTGTCTCAATCCACTGACATATGCGATCGAACCAATCCGCTACCTGTATACTCATCCTCAGTGGAATCTGAGCAGCATCGTACTTCAGGCAACCTGGGGCGATGTCTCCTTTGGCACCTCTCTAGGGATTTTAGTTGGGTTTGCTCTACTTACCCTCACAGCGATTCAACCACTGCTGAAGCGACGTTTGGCATAGGCTGAGGAACTATTCGATCGATTCAGACATCCTAACTTATAGGAACTATAAAAATTTTCACAAGGATCGGACTTAAATGATCGAGCTTTAATTCTGAACTAATTTACAGATCTGGCATCATTTACCATTAGCTCTTTATTAACAAAAAAAATGAAAACATTAATTAAATCATCCTGTCTTTTCTTGAGCTTATCCCTGGCTCTAATCCCCACAATCGCCTCAGCTCAATTTTCAAATAATGAAGGTGGTGATGTATTCAAACGAGCGGCGACAGGCGACACAGGTGGATTGCTAAACCTGCTCAATCAAGTCCAGCTTAATGGCAAAAACAATCCTAATTCCAGTACCGAACAGCGGGAACAAATCAGATCGGCAACCGAAGATTTTCGATTGCTTCAAATGCAAGCATTGCAACAACGTAGCAAGAAAGCTATTGTAGCTCCAATTGTTGTTCCAGGTAAATAGTCGATGATGAGTTGTTGGCACAGCGTAGGTCTAGGGCGGGCATGAAGCACCGCCCCTACAGGTTAATTTTGCTAAAGCCCGAAACCTAACCTTAACCTCTAGCGTTTGGTAATCAGAATACTGTAAATAAAGAAGGTTGAAATTGCTAGGAAAATTAATCCTAGTAATATCCCGCCTGGTAAAAAAGTAACGATTCCAAAACCCCTGAGTAAATAAACTAAAATACTCACACCGAGACTGATGCAAAAAAGATAGGAAAACTTCTGAGTTAAAGGCATATAATAGTGACTAATCTGTAAATTTTAGTTGGCATATTCATGAGTCTCGATCGTCAGAACCTCGAATCTTTCCAATTAGTCCGCCGAATTATACTAGGAATACTAACTATCTTTGTCTCGTACAAGCTGATTTTCTCATTAATTGGCACGATCGACAGACCCCAGATTCAGGGCAAATTTGAGCTATACCAAACCAATCTCGTGCTGGTAGCTGCTGAGTGGAAACCCACGACAGAATTGGAAGGGTTGGGTGCATTACAGACAGCAATCATCGGCACGGACTTTCTCAAAGCAGCGACTCAACAATATGAAGCTGCACGATCGAGTGATGTTCAAGCAATTGAAAAGCTTAACTTTAGTTTAGCAGGTCTAGCAGCAGAATCGACCGACAAAGATAGCAAACAATCGATCGCACTGCAAACCAACTTAATTAACAAGACAATTTCTGCCGCCCAGCTTGAAATAGACAAAATAGATCTGCGAATCGGGATTTTGCAAGCAGCAAGCAAACAACCAGAGCAAGCAATTAAAACTTGGCAAAAGGTTGGAACTACTTCTGGACAACCGACATCAAAGAATATTTCGGCATCATTAATCGATATCTGGAAACAACCATCAGGAATCGATCGTAATAATGCACCCCAAATTGAAGCTGAAATTAACACCAACTTTGATGGTTGGTTTCGAGACAGGATTCAAGCTCAACTGTACACTGACTTAGGCGAAAAAACTGAATTAGCCAGCCTCTTACAAGCAGAACAACTAAAAGCGCAAAATGCTTTGATTAAGCTAGGCTTAAATACCATTCCACGAGTGTTATTCGGACTTAGTGGTGTTGGCTTGATTGTCTTTTTTACAGTGAGATTTATTATCCTGTTGTTCCAACGCCAGAAAAGTCAATCGATCTCAGATGTCCTGCTCACAAATATCGATACGCCGTGGGTATCTCCTTGGGATTGGGAAATTGTCTGGCAAGTATTCATGCTGGGTTTCTTTTTCGTCGGTCAGTTTTTGCTCCCGTTTATTTTTGGAGCCTTGATTAGTCCTGGTTCACTAACAATGCGCGGACAGGGAATTTATGTATTTGCTAGTTATGCATCAATGTCTATTTTGACAATCGGTGTACTGTATCTATCAATTAAATCTCACCTACCCTTACCACCAGATTGGTTTAAATTTAATTGGAAATCTAATTGGCTGCTGTGGGGCATTGGCGGCTATTTAGTTGCTACGCCAATTGTGATTGTTGTTTCGATCCTGAATGAGAAAATCTGGCAAGGACAAGGCGGTAGCAATCCACTGCTGCAAATCGTCCTAGAAGGCAAAGATTCGACAGCATTGCTGCTATTTTTCCTGACTGCGGCAGTCGCAGCACCACTGTTTGAGGAATTCCTATTTAGAGGATTTCTCCTGCCTTCACTGACCCGCTATGTACCTGTGTGGGCAGCAATTTGTTTGAGTGGTTTACTATTTGGAGTAGCTCATCTGAGTCTATCCGAAATCATCCCCCTCACAACCCTCGGAATTATCTTAGGCATCGTTTATGCCCGCACCAAAAATCTCCTTGCACCGATGCTCTTACACAGTCTGTGGAATAGCACCACCTTAATTAGTTTATACATCTTAGGTAGCGGCAATTAGGATCGATCGAGCACAGCTAATTATATTCACAAATTAAAGTGTCGCAATAGATTATTTACTTAACCGGAGGAGCGATTAGAGCTGGAGTTTTGTCAATCAACTGCCCCTGAGGCTTATTGTCACTATTCTCAGGCACAATCCGCAGCTTATAGGTAGTTTTAACCTGAGCATTAGCAGGCGTTTTGCCGATGAATCGCCAGCGGAGATAATTGTAGTCAGTCTCAGGGACTACTTGTTTGCCGACAGTCGGCTTGGAAGAAAAGGTTTTGCCACCATCAATACTAAATAATAACTCGGCTCCATCGATCGCCATTGCCGAACCTTTGACATACTCAGTTCCCTTGGGAATGGGTTGTTTTAGCACCAGATTTTTGAGTGGGCACTGACTATTGTTTTTGGCAACAACCGTATACATAATGATATCACCACGCTTTACCGATGCCTTGCCTGCGATCGCCTGAAAGCTGGCGATATTATGCTCACTCATCACTTGCTTGTCCGCCTTGAGCGTGAGCGTGACTAGCTTGGATGCAGGCAGGGGATCGACACAAGCTGTTGGCTTCCGGATCCTAGCCTGAACCGGAAGTTGTGGCGTGAACAACATAGTTGAGAGCATTCCAATACCAGCAAGAATGACGATCGAGAACTTGGACATGGTAATCTGTAGTAGAGCGATGATTGGAGCTATGTAGATTGAGACGATCGAACAGTGAGAAAGTTGCCCAATAAATTGTAACTGTAAAATGACAGCGTATCGGTTACACCTTTCGTCGGTTGTAAGTTTCTGAACTCGCAAGGACGCTTTTTGACAATTTGGATCGGGCGCGATCGTGGTCGAACCTGATATCCTAGAAACACACAGCGAAGCTGCAATGCTCTTTTTTCAAGAAGCTCCGCTCACAAATGCATCGAACTGCGTCACCAAATTATAGACAATGACTTTAGACTGGATCAGCCCTGCCGAACGCCTCCAATCCTTGCCCCAATATGTATTTGCTCGGCTGGATGAACTCAAAGCCAGTGCCCGCAGTCAGGGGGTAGATCTGATTGACTTGGGCATGGGCAATCCAGATGGTGCCGCACCTGCTCCAGTCATTGCGGCTGCCAAGGATGCCCTGGACGAAGCCACTAATCACGGCTATCCCCCATTTGAAGGAACTGCCAATTTTCGGGGTTCGATCGCCAACTGGTATTATCGTCGCTATGGTGTCACCCTCGATCCCAATAGTGAGGCTCTGCCACTGCTTGGCTCCAAGGAAGGCTTGGCACATCTGGCTCTGGCTTACATCAATCCTGGCGATACAGTACTAGTCCCCAGTCCAGCATACCCCGTTCACTTTCGAGGCCCTGTGATCGCAGGTGCAAATATTCATAACATCATCCTCAAACCGGAAAATGATTGGGAAATCGATCTCAATGATATCCCTGAAGATGTAGCGCGCAAAGCCAAAATCCTCTTCTTCAACTACCCCAGCAATCCCACAGGTGCAACCGCACCCCGCTCCTTCTTTGAAGATGTCGTCGCCTTCGCTCACGAGTACAAGATCATGCTCGTCCACGATCTCTGCTATGCAGAACTCGCCTTCGACGGCTACAAGCCCACCAGCCTGCTCGAAATACCTGGAGCCAAGGAAATCGGTGTCGAGTTCCATACCCTCTCCAAAACCTACAATATGGCAGGCTGGCGCGTCGGTTTTGTCGTCGGCAATAGTCAGATCATCCAAGGACTCCGCAAGCTCAAAACCAACCTCGACTATGGTATTTTTTCCGCACTCCAAACTGCCGCTCAGACAGCCCTAGAGCTTCCCGATGAATATGTCACCCAAGTGCAAACCCGCTACCGCGAACGCCGCGATTTCATGATTGAGGGGTTGGCTAAATTAGGCTGGAAGATTAAACCCACCAAAGCCACAATGTATCTGTGGATTCCCTGCGCGGTAGGTTGGAATTCCACCGATTTCGCCCTGATGGTATTGCAAAAAACAGGTGTTGTCTTCACCCCTGGAAATGCGTTTGGGATTGGCGGTGAAGGATATGTCCGCATCAGTCTCATCGCCGATCTCGACAGATTGGGCGAAGCGATTCAACGACTTGTAGATGCTGGAATTCGCTATGAGTAAAACAGCTCAAAATCAATGGTAGGGGCAATTCATGAATTGCCCCTACCATTGATTTTGAGCTACGGGAGCTATTTTTGTTTCCAAAAGCAGGCTGCTAGTAAATTAAGTATGGCAATCTTTTTTATTGTTATCTGTATCGTCGGAATTATCCTTTTACCCTACTGGATAATTCGGGCTAATCCATTTTCCAAACCATCAGGAAAATGGAACGTTGGCACATCAAATCTAATTTGGGATTCCTCTAATCACTCAGGAATAATTGCTAAGGTATGGTATCCAACGGATATTGAAAATGTTACGCCCAGTCCTTATTTAAGTAAGCTTGGACAAAATTTCTCTTCAAACATAGTTGTAAACCTACTGCTAAAACTGATATTTAGTAATCTCTTTCTAGGTCACATTAAAACCCCAGTATCGATCGATGTAACACCTAGTCAATCTCCAGCAGGATTTCCTGCGATCCTGTTTTCACCTGGTTGGTTCGGTATTAATTCGCTGAACACATTTTACGGCTTAGAATTTGCCAGTCATGGTTTTATTGTAATTGGTATTAATCATCCTGGCTCAAGCATTGGTACGATGCTTGCAGATGGATCGCAAATAAGCTTCGATTCAGATGGTTTTGATAACCCCGAATTATTAGCTAGTAAAATTACCGTAGAGCGAGCAAACGACCTATCAATGGTTTTAGATCGAGTCATCAGTTTAAATGATAATCGTGCTTCCTTCTTATATCAAAGAATTAATACCAGTCAAATATTTGCAGCAGGACATTCAATTGGCGGTTCAGCTAGCTTTGCTGCTTGTGGTCAAGATCTGCGAATCTCTAAAAGTGTTAATTTTGATGGTTTCTTTTTTATGGAAGAAATCGACCTCAGTTGTCCAGATAAAGAATTTTTGCTAATTCAACCAGATCGTCTTAACTCTAGAGCGAAAGATAAAAATTCTCAAGACAAATTTAGTATAATGATGGCAAAAGATAGCGTGCGAATCACTGACCTTGCAAGTAGTTCAAATTTCCATCATCTTTTATTTCTATCTATAACTCATGTGAGCTTTACGGATTTACCACTGGTGATTAATCCGACCTTTAGTAAAACAATAAGTTTGTTTGGCAAGGCAGATGGACTCGATCTATTATTAAAAACAGCGAGAGTGACAATGGATTTTTTCAACAAGCAAACTTAAATTGAGATATGTCTAATCAACCTGTTTGGGAAAAAGAAATTAGTAATGTATTTACACTGATTGAATATCCAGCCACAACAAAAGAACCCCGCTGTCTGATTATTGGTGGTGATAAATCTGGAGCGGACAAGACTAAGACGCTCTCACTATTCTTTCAGGCTTGGGGACTCGATCGAGAAACGATTACAAATCTACAATGCTCGATCGTTTTTGAAGCTGTGGTGGAAATTGGCATCGTCGATGAGATTGCTGGCTTTACCTTTAAAGATGCCTTAGCCTGGGCTAGTGATTAATTTTTCTGGATGAGCGGAAATGCTGCTACTTCAAATCGCTCAAGTGAGCTTAGATCGATCGCTGTAAAATTCTGACCCTAAACTGGCACAATAAGAGAGATACCCTGCCGCAATCTGTGTAATGATTTTCCCCAGTTTCGATCGATTCAGTCAGCTCGCTAGCCAAGGTAACTTTATCCCCGTTTATCAAGAATGGGTTGCAGATCTAGATACCCCCGTTTCGGCATGGTATAAGGTGTGCGCGGGTCAACCCTACAACTTTTTGCTGGAATCTGTCGAAGGTGGCGAAACTGTCGGACGGTATAGTTCCCTGGGTTGCAATCCGCTGTGGATATTGGAAACTAGGGGCGACAACACCACCCAAACTCATCGCGACGGGACGATTACCAAATTTACAGGCGATCCGTTTCAGATATTAGCTGATTGTCTAGAGCCTTACAAACCAGTCAAACTGCCACAACTTCCAAGCGGAATTGGGGGAGTATTTGGCTTCTGGGGCTACGAATTGATGAAATGGATTGAATCTAGGGTACCCGTCCATCCAGCTAGTGCGGAAGACTTGCCAGATGGCTTGTGGATGCAGGTTGACCATTTGATCGTGTTCGATCAGGTGAAGCGGAAGATTTGGGCGATCGCCTATGCAGATGTGGGAGCTTGTGATGGTAATCTCGAATTGGCATACACTCAGGCGATCGATCGAGTCAAAACCCTAGTTGAAAAGCTCAAACAACCGCTCACATCTAATTTTCTCGAATGGACTCCACCCCAGCCCAGTCCGCCCCTAACCGAATTACCACCCGAATATACCAGCAATACTTCCAAAGCTGAATTCTGCGCCAACGTCATCAAAGCCAAGGCGCATATTACCGCTGGCGATATCTTCCAAGTCGTTGTTTCCCAGCGGTTATCGACTACCTATCCTGGCGATCCGTTCGATTTGTATCGATCGCTCAGATTGGTCAATCCCTCTCCCTATATGGCGTATCTCAACTTTAGCGACTGGCAGATTATTGGTTCTAGTCCTGAGGTGATGGTGCGTGCCGATCTCGATCGAGATGGCACACTCAAAGCCACCCTGCGCCCCCTAGCTGGTACTCGGCGGCGGGGACAAACACCAGAAGAAGATGATGCCCTAGCCCTAGAACTCCTGGCTGATACCAAGGAAGTTGCCGAACATGTGATGTTGGTAGATTTGGGACGGAACGATTTAGGACGAGTTTGTAAAAGTGGGACGGTAGTAGTTGATAAACTAATGACGATCGAGCGTTATTCTCATGTGATGCACATTGTCAGCAATGCTACCGGACAGCTTGCCCCAAACAAAACAGCTTGGGATTTGCTCAAGGCTTGCTTTCCAGCGGGGACAGTCAGCGGCGCACCCAAGATTCGCGCCCTGGAAATCATCCATGCTTTAGAAGGCTGTCGGCGGGGAGCTTATTCGGGAGTATATGGTTATTATGATTTTGAGGGTCAACTAAATACGGCGATTACACTGCGGACAATGGTAGTTCGTCCTGACGGTCAGGGCAATCATACAGTATCTGTCCAAGCGGGAGCGGGATTGGTAGCAGACTCGGATCCAGTGACAGAGTATGAGGAAACTCTCAATAAAGCGCGGGGCTTACTGGAAGCAATTCGATGTTTGGCTGTCGATCGATAATTAATTTATGGCAAGTTATATGAAATCACTTCCGACGATTACTACACCCGCATCACTTCAGCTCTGGCAGTGGATTAACGCGCCACTTGAGTACCTGCACAAGTACGATCGACAGTGTGGTGATATCTGCGCAGTCACCATGTCTGGTAGCCTCAATCAAGCGATTATGGTCAGTCATCCCCAGACGATTCAGCAGCTACTGACCAACGACACCAAGCAATTTACGGCACCTGGATCGATCAATCAAATCTTAGAGCCATTCTTGGGTCAGCGGGGAGTGACCTTACTGGATGGAGCCGAGCATCGTCAACGCCGACAGCTTTTGATGCCCCAGTTTCATGGCGACAAAATTCGGGCTTATACTCAGCTAATTTGTGCCGTAACCAAGGATCTGATTGCCGAATGGTCGATCGGCGAGACAATTAATCTGCGGGAGCAAATGCAGTCGATTTCGCTGTCGGTAATCTTGCAAGCTGTGTTTGGACTGTACAAAGGCGAACGCTACGATTTAATTCGAGATGGGTTGCTCAAAGTTCTCGCCCTAATTGAATCGCCCCTGAACGCTAGCTTTCTACTGATTCCGGCATTGCAGCAAGATTTAGGAGCATGGAGTCCCTGGGGCAAATTTGTCCGAGATCGTGCAGCACTCGATCGATTAATCTATCGGGAAATTAGCGACCGTCGCCACAATTATGACCCCAATCGATCGGACATTCTCACCCTCTTAATCGGTGCTCAGGATGCCGATGGTCAGGAGATGACGGATACCGAGCTGCATGATGAACTAATGACATTGCTGTTTGCCGGACATGAAACCACGGCAACGGCAATCTCCTGGGCAATTTATTGGGTGAATTATTTGCCAGAAGTTAAGCAAAAATTACTGACCGAACTTGCCACAATTGGCACTGACAGAGATCCGATCGCAATTAGCAAATTACCATATCTGAATGCAGTTTGTTCAGAGACTCTTCGCATTTATCCAGTCGCAATGTTGACTTTTCCGCGCATTACCCAAGAAACAGTCACTCTCCAGGGCTACGAAATTGAGCCAGGGCGGATCGTCTCCGGCTGTATTTACCTCACCCATCACCGCGAAGATCTCTATCCCGAACCCCATCTGTTTAAGCCCGAACGTTTCCTAGAACGACAGTTCTCTCCCTATGAATATCTCCCCTTTGGGGGCGGTAGTCGTCGCTGTATTGGCATGGCTCTAGCCCAGCTCGAATTGAAATTGGTGCTGGTGGAAATGCTCACTCACTGCCAACTGGAGCTGATAGGTAAGTTACCAGTAGTTCCGGTGCGCCGAGGCCTTACTCTGGGGCCAAAAGGTGGAATTGAGGCGAGAGTAGTATCATCGATTAGTTAGTTCGATCGTTAATTTTGACTCAACCAAGCTTCTAAATCGGTAAAACTGGTAAATTCCAACAGTGCTGCACCGAAAGATTCCAGGGGATCGAATTTCCAACACCAGGGTTGTTGGGTTTCGAGACTCAACGTCTAATCGTAGGATTCGATTATTCTTGATTAGACCCTAATTGTTGGAGTTGTTCGATCGACAATTCAGTAATGCGTGAGATTGTCTCCAGCGGAATATTTTCTCGCAGCATTTTGAGTGCAATTTCCCGCTTACCCTCCTGTTTAGCCGCTTGAATCTGTTCCAAATACAAAGGTGATAACTGCATAATTAACTCCCGATCTTCCGGTGGAATAATAGTTCTCGCTTCTAGAGTCACCTTCAGATTACCCAGAAGCTCTAGAGTATTCTGACGATAAGGATGACCTGGTGGTAGTTGTGCTACTTCCTCAATCGCTCTTTTTTGCACTCCTTCCTTACCTAACAGTCTAAACCATAGCGTCTCTGGTGTCCTTGGTAAGCGATGAATCACCACAATTCCAGTCTTCTGTGCTGGTGGCAGTAGATATACCCCTTCCCCAAGTTCGACATCCAGCCTAGCACCTAGATTTGTCAACAGAGGATCTGATAAAGTCGGTGTCAGAATCCACAGTGTGGGTAAAATCTCATCTTTAGGCTCCGGCTGCTTATCCCGTTTCGCCGCACGATAGATATTCGCATGTAGATCGTAGAGTTTAGACATGCAAGCCCTAATTTGGGGCACCATCACCGAATTGCGAAATGGTTCGAGTACAACAGGAGTGTTAGCACATTTACCCAGTAAACCTAAATCAGTTCGATTGAGATTGTTACCTGATGGTGTGAAATAGACATCAACTTCTCGGACTTCAGCCGCAATTTTGTAAGACGGCTCAACTTTACCAAAAGGTGAAAGTAAGATTTCTAGAAACTCTTTTGCAAATTCATCATAGGGAAATTTTGTCATGTCAACAAAGCTAATCTACTTTAAACTCGACGATTACGGGTGTATGGTCACTAGGCTGAACTAGCTTGCGGGGTTCGATATCGATCGAGCAGCTAGTAGCTTTGTCGAATAAATCTGGCGTGAGATAGAGATGATCGATCCGCCAGCCGCGATTGCGTTCAAAGCCCTGTTGACGATAATCCCACCAGCTAAAATGTCCACCCTCAGCCGTGAATTTGCGAAAAGCATCTTGGAAGCCTAAATCAATTACTGATTTACGCAATATTTCCCGTTCCGCTGCTGTTGCCATCACCCGATCTTTAGTTGTGGTTTTGGTATGAATATCAAGATCTTCGAGGGCAATATTAAAGTCACCGCAAACACAAATTGATGGTTGACCAGATTTAATTGTGGTATCTAGATACTGACCCAATAATTCCAACCAACTGAGCTTGTAAGGATACTTTTCACTAGTTACCATATTCCCATTTGGGACATAAAGATTGACAATTTGGACACCATCGAGATTGCCTGTAATTACTCGCTTTTGGTCGTCTATATTGCCAACCGCTTCTGGTGTTAGGACACCTGAAAAACCACTACTAACATTAGTTAATGGCTGCTTGCTAAATATCGCTACGCCATTATAGGATTTCTGCCCAGAGATATAGACATGATAACCACAGGCGGAGATCGCCTCGATCGGAAACTGTTCGTCAGTAACTTTAGTTTCTTGGACACAGAGAACATCAATAGAATTTTGTCGCAACCAGTTTGTGACTATTTCTAGTCTTGTCCGAATTGAGTTGACGTTCCAAGTGGCAATTTTCATTAGGCTTTGGGCTTTAGAGTGTAGGCTTTGGTTGTAAGAAATAAAAAATAACTTTAACTGTCAGCCTCAGTTACCTAATTCATCTGGAAGCACAAAAGAACCATCGGGATGGGATTCTAGATCGATCGAGTCGCTCACTGCATCGATATTTAGTTCACCATAGATGTGGGGAAAGAGATTATTGGCATCTATGCCTTCGTAGCGAATTTCTGGGGTGACTCGATCGACATCAATTTTGAGGATCACCAAATCTGTTTGATTTTTGAAAAAGCGATTTGCCGATCCGAGCAGTTGGATCGGAGTAGAGCAGTGGATAAATCCTTCTGAATCTAAGGTATTGCTACGGTAAGTGCCGAGATTTTTGGCTTGTTCCCACTCATGCCGTTGGGTAATGTGCAGAATAGTATTCATGGAATTTATTACCGCTGCGGCAACTTTAGGTACATCATGAGGCTGAACGAGATAATACCATATTCTGGCTGGCAAAATGAAGACCATCGGGCCATTGCCACAGTTGCCGAGGCAGCCGCAGCCTTCGTAGATGACGTTGGGGGTTTTCAGTTGACGGAAAGCAGCTAAGACTTTTGCCGCACCTTGTTTGCGGCAGGTGAGATGTTGACAAACTAATACCGAACTTTTAGCTGGAGCTGAATAATTGTTATCTGGATTTTGATTCACAATTTATCTTTTATTCTAAACTTTCTAGCTCCATAAATCATTGTTAACATCTACATCTGAACTATCAATTTTTGGGACTAAAAGCTGTTGAATTGTTGAGTGTAGTTGTCTGAGTTTAACTGGTTTGGTGAAATAATCATTTGCTCCAGCTCTGAGACATTTTTCTCGATCGCCATCCATTGCCAATGCAGTGAGGGCAATAATTGGAATTGCGACTAACTGAGTATTGCGACGAATTTTAACGATCGCTTCCAATCCATCCATTCCAGGCATTTGGATATCCATCAGAATCAAGTCAGGATGATGTTTTTGGGTGAGTTCGATGGCGGCTTGACCATCATTGGCAACGATCGATCGATAGCCTTTGGCAGTAAGATAACTCTCGATCGTATTCACATTCAATACATTATCTTCAACGATTAGAATTAGTGGTGATGATACAGGTGTTTCGGAAATTTCTGCGGCGATGAGATCGGGTTTATCCTCAGTGGCATTTGTATAGTAGTTAGTACTATCCATCGTAACGTCAAAATTATCTAAGTTGTGTGGTAGACATACCTGAAAACAATTACCTTTACCGATACTTTGACAACTGAGATTACCACCGTGTAATGCGACAATTGGTTGCACGAGCATTAAGCCCAAACCGACATGCCGATCTTGACTTGGTGAAAAGTGTGCAGCACAGTTACTGGCATCGATTGCTGGCGCGGACGGCAAGCCGTTCGAGGAAACTTCTTTGCTAGTATCGATAATCGCAAACTGAATTGAAGCGATCTCGCTAGCGATCGAATTAGCGATTGTCAAATCTTCAACTTGTGTCACTACCAGCTCAACTTTACCGCCGACGGGAGTAGAATCGATCGCGTGACTGAGGAGATCGATCAATACCTGCCGCATCCGCTGGAAATCGATGTAAATACTAGACAGATCGATCGGGATACTTAGATCTAGTTGAATTTGTTTTTGCGTTGCATTGTATTCGACAAAACTAATGCTAGATTGACAGAGTTCGATAACGGTAACATTAGTCAAATCTAGCTCTAGCTTCCCTGCTTGAATTTGGGAAAGATCGGCCATATTGTCAATCAATGCCAGTAGATATTCACCACTGCGATCGATCGTCTGAACTGCATTTAACTGAAGTTCATTTAGGGTGCCAAAGACTCCTTCGAGCAATGCCTCAGACATGCCCAAAATGCCATTCAGCGGATTCCGAAACTCATGGCTGACTGTTGGACGAATTCATCGGTAAAGTAGTTTGTACCGCCAAATTGCTGTGAGGACGGCAGGATTGATGAGCGTAACTGAGGATAGCTGTGTTCGAGATGGGCGATTTCTGCTTGGGCACCAGCTTTGACATAGCAATCATAAGCATCCTGGCGATAGACTGCGGCGATTTTTTCTTTGTCCCATTCTGCATAAAATTCGGCAGCACACTCGTGGGCGAGAGCTTCAGCCGTAAGGGATTGACTCGCTTGTGCGGCAATAATCTCACGCTCTAGCCTGTCGATTTCCTTGGCGTATTGTTCTAAGGTTGCCACTTACTTTTCCCTCACTACCTAATTAGTATACCCAGCTAGTCAGAATTAATTTAGCTGTAGATATTCTCGAATTGGCTGGGGTAAATTGAGATGAGTTTGGGGGATAATCGCTGTGAAGCAACTGCCCCGTCCGACTTCGCTGTCGATCGTCACATCGCCGCCATGTAATTCTACAATTTGTTTGACTAATACCAGTCCTAGTCCAGTGCCCTCATATTTGCGGCTGAGGCTGCTATCGATTTGGATGAAGGGTTGAAACAGTTTGGTGAGATCGGCACTAGAGATGCCAATTCCGGTGTCACTGACAGCAAAACAGATGGCATAACCTGCGGTTTGGGCAGAGATTTCGATCGGCTCAATTTTTACTGTTAGGGTGACAGTTCCACCCGTGGGGGTAAATTTAACGGCATTATTGAGCAAATTAATTAATACTTGCCGCATCCGGCGTTCGTCGATCGAGATTGGCTCCAAGTCATCGGGTAAATAAGTATCGATCTGGATTTGCTTGTCGAATGCCTGTTGTTTGACTAACATCAGACTCGATTTACACAGTTCGGGCAAGAGCACCTGAGTGATGTTTAATTCCAATTTTCCGGCGGCAATCTTGGAGACATCGAGAATGTCGTTAATCAGTGATAGTAGATGTTCACCACTTTGCTCGATCGTCAAAATTGCATCGAGTTGACGGGGATTAATTGCGCCGAATATTTCTTCTTGTAAGGCTTCAGACATGCCCAGAATGGCATTGAGCGGTGTGCGTAATTCGTGACTCATCGTTGCCAGAAATTCGTCCTTGAGCCGAGTTGCCTGTTCGAGTTTGGCAACTGTTGATTCCAATCGTTGGTTAGTGAGATTCACTTCACGTTGGGCTTGCTGCCGCTCGCCGATCGCGATCTGTTGTTCGATTAATAGTGTTTCCAGATCGCGCTGCTTGAGTTTGATATCTTCCGATGCCTGTTGAGATTTTTGATAAAGATTGGCATTTTCTAAGGCGATCGCCGCTTGAGTACAGAGAAAAGAAATCACCTGTTTGCTATTTTCGGTAAAAATATCTGAAGCGTGACGATGTTCTAGGTAGAGTACGCCCAAAACTTTCTTTTTGTTGACGATCGGGAGGCAGAAGACACTCTGGGGCTGATGTTCGCGTAAATACAGATCGGCAACTTCTAGGGGCTGACGAGCATCAAAAATAAGCGATTGTTGAGTATTTTCAATCCACGCAATTAAGCTAGCTGGATACTCAACTTTATCAGTGAGATTGGATGGAACCTCAGTCGCGATTAGTTCTTGTCCAACAATTCGATTCCACCTAATCTGCCAATCGTTTTGAGGCTTTGATAATGCCAAACAGCAGGCTTGGGCACCGGAATTTTGGAGAATAATTTGACTGAGCTGTTGGATTAATTGTTCGAGATCGATCGTGCTAGATAGAGCTTGAGCGGATTGAATTACTGAAGCCAAGTCAAAAGTTGAATTCTGACGATTTAGCCAGCTTTTACTGGCAGGATCGGTAACTTTTGCTAAAGTAACTAGAGGATTAAATGCTGCCTGTTGAGCTTGGAGAATCGGAGCTAGCAGTTGTGGATAGCTGTGTTCTAACTGAGTTGTTTTCGCTGTTGCACCCCAGCGCAGGTAGCAATAGTAAGCCGATCGCATATATGTCGCCGCAAGTTTTTCGTTACCGCTGTGGAGATAAAATCGCGCTGTACATTCAGAAGCGATCGCTTCTTCTTGGACAAATCCGTGAGTTTTGGCACCCTGAATCGCTCGCTGATAGAGTTCGATCGCGACCGGAAATTCCCCCAGCACCCGATACTTTTCCGCTTCGACTAAATCATACTTATGTTGGAAATTAGCTGGCATTAGTCGCGCACATTTTAGCAATTTGCGCTGAGTTGAGTTGACTCGATCGAGCAGTTTTTTCTGCACTCGTCGTTCGCTCTGAGGATAAACTGCCAATCGAGTCAGCGCGTCAAACATCCATAGTTGGGTAACTGAATAGCAGTTAGAATCAGCATGTTCATAAGGTAACTGAGCATCTGCGTAGATCAGGGCACCGGAACTATCTGTCAGCAGATAAGCTAGGCAGGTTTTCAAAGCATAAATTGTTGAAAGAGCGGAAGCTTCGCCACCATTTTTTAATCGATCGATTAAAGCTACTTCTTGGATTCGCTCGCTCGCTAACAGTGTCGGTTGAGTAGAGACTAAGCGTAAATTTTGAACCGTATAGTTAAACAAAGATGATAGTTCTTGACTATAATCTTGAGACTCTGCAAAAGTACTTCTATTTCTAGCGATCTCTGCTGCCAATCGATCTAAAGATTCGCCCAAATAAAAGTCGATAATCATCGAAACATAATAGCTCAATCCCAGTGCTGTCAAGTTGCCGCTTGCCACACATCCGGCGATACATTCTTCAATTAGCGGCTTACTATCCCGCAGATGTTTGCGCCAGGGTTGACAGAACCAGGCAACTGCACCGTTGACTTGGGCTGTCGTCGATCGATTATCGAATTTGGCATCTAGCTCGATCGCCAGTTCACCCATTTGATAGCTCTGATTGAGATCGTTTAAGCTAGCGAGAATAATTCCATAAGCAGCATAAAAAACTGCTGCCCAAGGCGTATTTCCATAGCGCAATGTCTGCCTAATTCCCGCCGTAATCATTACCACCATCAGATCTTGTGAACACATAAAAGCTGGGATTAAAAGATGATGTAAAACTCGCACTAGAGCAATTTTTTCTGGCGCAGTGGCTGCTGGTATATTGACTAAATTTGCCGAAGATCTGCCCCACAAATCAGCTTTAGTATTGAGGATTGCTCTCACCAATGTCAATTTGTTGGGCTGGGGATCTAATTTTAGTCCCAACTGCCGAAGAATGGCTAATCCCTGGGAGATTGCCGCTTGATGCTGCTTTTGAATCACATGACATTGAATCATCGTTTCGTAAGCTTTGACTCGATCGAGCGGTGTTTTTGCCCGTTCTAGCACTAGGTTTACTAGCTTTGGCACTGCTGCGAAGTCACCCTTGAGCAAGGTATTTTCTGCCAGGATTTCATGTAGTGCGAGACTTAGTTGATACTGCTGCTGCCAAGCCAATTTTCCGAGTAATTGAATGCCACTCTCTGCGTAGCTAACCGCCGCCGTATAAGCAGTTGCCGTTCTAGCTTTCTCCGCCGCCAAGAGATTCAGTGCCGCCACCAGTTCCCGCTCATCGGGCTGCTGAATTAACCCAGCCCCAGTATTAAAATGATTGACGATTTCAAACAGCCGCTCTGACTGCTGTTCCGGCGGCGTATTGGCAAATAATAATCTCCCAATCTTCAGATGCGTCTGCCGTCTCTCACTCTCTGGAATCAACGTATACGCCGCCTGCTGAACTCGATCGTGCAAAAAACGATAAGTTGAACTAGCCGCAGGCATCTCAAACACCCGATTCATCCCAGTAACGTAATCCTGTGCATCCCGTAAATCCTCTAAATCCTGATAAAGTTTATAGATTTGGCTAGTGGGCAGAACCAGCCCCGCCTGCAATCCATTCCACACTGCCGTCGTCACCAGTTGCGGCTGCTCAGAGACGATCGATAGCACCTCCAGATCGAATCTATCGCCAATACAGGCAGCTAATTTGAGCACATCCTGAGTCGCCAGCGGCAATTTCTGGATCTGGATGGCGATGAATTCCACTACATCATCAGTAATTGCCAAAGATTGGATCTTCACAATGTCACATTCCCAGTAGCCATCAGGATTGAACCTAATCTCGCCATCTGCGTGTAACGCCTTGAGAAACTGCATGATAAATAGCGGATTACCATGAGTTTTGAGATCGATCGAGGCTGTCAGCGGCTGGGCACGATCGATCGCACAGTGCAAAGTATCCGCCACTAGTCGATTTGTATCGGCAAAAGTCAGCGGTGCTAGGGTAATTTTACTGACAACCGATCTCGTTGGCGGAGCCTCTCTGGAAGAGAATCGACACAATTTCTCCAGCATCAACATCAGCGGGTGAGTTGGGGACACCTCATTATCGCGATATGCCCCCAATAGCAGCAGATAGCCCTTGCTCTCCATCAACAGTTCGATCGATTGGAGCGAAGCCGAATCAGCCCACTGCAAATCATCCAGAAACAACACCAGCGGATGCGCGGCGGTGGTAAATACCCCAATCAACCGTTGAAACAACAGGTTGAATCGATTTTGAGCGGCTGTACCTGAGAGTTCGGCAACAGGTGGTTGGGAGCCAATAATTTTTGCAAGTTCCGGAATTGTCTCAATTAAAACCCGACCATTTTCCCCCACGGCTGCCAAAATCTGTTGCTGCCAGCTAGCTAACTGGGCACTATCTTCGCTTAATAATTGACCGATTAAATCTCGAAAAGCTTGAATGAAAGCACTAAACGGAATGTTGCGATTAAACTGGTCGAATTTACCCTTAATAAAGTAGCCACGTTGTCTAACGATCGGCTGATGAATTTCGTTAATCACTGCCGTTTTGCCAATGCCCGAATCGCCAGCTACTAGCAGCAATTCACTACTGCCAGCACTCACTCGATCGAAGGCATCGAGCAAAGTTTGCACCTCTTGTTCCCGTCCATACAGCCGTTCGGGGATCAGAAATCTACTGCTAATATCTCGTCCAGCTAATTCAAATTCAGCATCTGGATCTGCGTCTTGAAATTGGCGCAAGCACTTCTCTAAGTCATACTTAATACCCACAGCAGTCTGATAGCGATCCTCAACATTTTTAGCCATTAATTTGGTGACTATTTGGGATAAAACTACCGGAATACCTGAATTAACTAGATGGATTGGCGTTGCGACTTGAGCCAGATGGCAGTGAATTAAAGCGATCGGATCTTCAGTTATAAACGGCAACTCACCAGTTAGCAATTCATACAAAGTAACTCCCAATGCATAAAAATCAGTCCGATAATCAATGCCCCGATTCATTCGCCCTGTCTGCTCTGGCGATAGATAAGCAAGAGTTCCTTCGATGCAATGGGGACTGACAATTTCCTGAGTTTCGCGCGGCAGTAGAGCCGCGATCCTCAGATCGATTAGCTTCACCTGCTTGGTGACAGGATGAATCAAAATATTCGCAGGTTTAAGATCCTTATGGATGATTCTGTGCTGTCCTAAACTATGTAAAGTAGCCGCAAGCTGAATGCCAATCTCCAATACATCCACCACCGACCAGCTAATCCGCTCAGTGAGCGGAGCCGAACTGACCGCTAACGAAATCCCCCCAAAATCTTCCAGTACCAGTGCATAGCCCCGCTCATGCTCCTCTAAGCTATAGTGACGAACGACTCCAGGTAGATCCAAATTCTTGGCGATCGCATACTGATGCCGAAATTCGAGCAAGTCTCGATCGCTCGGATACGGAGATGACAGCACTCTGAGCGTAACAATTAATCGATCGGCTGTACGTTCGGCACGATATGCGATCGTTTTGGTATCACGGTAGAGTTCCTCAATAATTCGGTAGCCAGGAATCTGAAAGTTGAAGCTGCTCATTGTCATATATCTGCGATCTTCCCTAGTCCATGAGATCGTACCTACATCAGTACAATCCTAGAATTGGTTCTTCACTTAATATGCCCGACTGGCTAGCTGTTATTGCTTCTGCTGCCTAGATTGAATTACGATCGTCCAGTCAAGAATGCCAATGTATAAAATGAATTACCATTAAATTCAAATTCATCGATGATGTCTAGCTTCAGTTTGCGCGTGTGCGCTGCAAACGATCGCTCGTTAATCTTATTAATAAAAGTCACTCCGATGGGAAACTTCGGTGCAAAAGACACTCGCATTAGATCGAATAATTCTGGAAAAACTTGGCTACCGCGACTGGATCGATCGATACAAATTGGCCCATACTGAAAGCTATTATCGACAGTTATTTGCTGACCCCGATAGCTCAATTGTGGCAACTTGTCGATCATCACTTTAAATATTGCCCACTGCGAAAAAAACTCCCAATCACCTGCCAGTAAGTAGCCAATGACTTGCTGCTCATTTACAGCGACAAATACACCATCCTGAATCATCAACAGCCGTAACAATTCACTCGAAAAAGGAGTAGTCACAAAGCCACCAGGTAATTCGGTGGCGGCTAAATTTGCATAGAGATTGCGCGCCTGAAGATCGAGGATCCCAGTAAAATCTAACTCAGTAGCAGTTCTAATTATTGGAGACATTTACTATTCACTAAACCACTAAACCACTAATTCTTACTAATTTGTCGATCGTTAATATAGTTATAAGTCAACCTTGATACTGCTTGGACAAAATCACGAGCACGCAGATCGTTAAAAGAACGCTGGACAAAAATACCTGCTAAATAAAGTTTCCCGTTTGGCATTTCAATAATTCCAGCATCACCAATTAGTCGTCCCAACGTACCCGTCTTGTGAGCAATTGCCGCACCTTTGCCCAAACCTGCGGGGAGTAGTTTGCGATTTTCAGTTTGATTGAGAATATCTAGAACTTTGCCGCGACTAGCCTCACTAATTAATTGATGCTTGGCGAGTAAAGCTGAGATCCTGACCAAATCTGCGGGACTAGTCGTATTTTTGCCTGTAAAATCTCCTAATAGGCGATTAATGACTGTCTTCCTCAGCCCCCAACTCTTGAACCGACTATTAAGAGCTTGCCGTCCACCCAATTTATCGATAATCATATTCGTGCCAGTATTGTCACTGATCGCGATCATCATCGTGGCTGTTTTCAGCACACTCAATCTCGCACCAGGGCTATTTTGCAGCTCTCCAGACCCCCCCGCAATCAGATCTCGGCGAACTGTCAAGGTATCATCTAGCCGCACTTTTCCACTGTCCACAGCTTGAAATAAAGCCATCAAAATTGGCAATTTAATCGTACTTGCCGCCGGAAAACTCTTCTCGCCATTAATATCTAGATAGTTTCCCGTATCCACTTCCATGAAAAACATTCCAGGGGAAAGATAGTCATACTTCGCCGCTAAGGTCTTGATTTGGCTCTTGAGGGCGGTCATTTCCTGTCCGATGGGTACAACCCCAGCAAAAACAATTGGGGCGATCGGAACTGGTAAGATACTTCCTGTACTAGCTGTCGCCACACCACGCTCGATCGATCTCAATTTAATCGACCACCGATTAGGAATATCGCTGCGAATAATAATATTTTGGGGGCTAACTCCATACCCAGGCGCGAGTTCTAGTACCAGCCGAGTGTTATTCGCATCTGCTTGAGCAATTCGCACCTCTCGCACCGCTGCTCCAAATTTCTTCCGCACAGTCGCCTCGGTCATCTTCGTGCCAGGTAAATCAACTACTAGGCGGTAGGGGCCATCGAGTAGTGTGGCTTTGGGCTGGACTCCATTATCGGTGCCGAAGTTCAATTGATTGCGGTTGGCATCAAATTCCCAACCAGTGAATTTGCTAGCATGAGCTGGTGCTGCCAGTAATAAGCACGCGCTGCTAATTAGTCCGGTGAGGAGGTGGTTTAGTTTCATTGAGCAGTGTGGTAGATGGAGAGTAGTTATTGTTTTGTCTTGACTCTTTACTTTGTCAGCATAAATGTTGCGGTGCTAATTTTCACCCAGATGATGATTAGCATTATTAGGTTCCGCACGTCAATTGGATCGATCGAGCGACAATCATTCGATCGAATACTGGTCTTAAGTTTAAAGCCGATCGACAAAAAATTACCACGCAGATAGTTAAGTAGGGGTAATTCATGAAGCGGCGGTTTTATTCTGGGGTTCCCCGTCTTGTCGTTTTTTTATTCGGGGGGAACCCCCGTTGGCGGAGCCTCTCCCCCAGGAGAATAAAGACGACGCAGAATAAAAAACCGACAAGACATTACCCCTACCTTAACTATCTGCGTGGTCTACCTTTTACTTGTAAAATATCGTTAGGCAATGAAGCCAATCCTTAATTTTTCCAGAACAGACAATCATGACCCAGACGACCACCGCACTGGATTTTACGACCCTTGACACCGAACTCAGCCAAAAAAGTCCCCAAGAAATCATTAAGCGAGCGTTAAGCCTGTTTGATAATATCTCCATCTCTTTTAGTGGAGCTGAAGATGTGGTTTTAATTGACATGGCACACAAAATCAACCCCAATGTCAAGGTTTTCAGTCTCGATACTGGTCGTCTTCATCCTGAAACCTATCAGTTTATCGATCGAGTCCGCAAGCACTATGGCATCTCGATCGATGTTGTCTATCCAGAAGCCGCTCCCGTCGAAGCTCTAGTCAAAGCCAAGGGTTTATTTAGCTTCTATGAAGATGGACATCAAGAGTGCTGCGGTGTTCGAAAAGTAGCCCCACTCCGCCGCAAATTAGCTACCCTCGATGCCTGGATTACCGGACAACGCAAGGATCAAAGCCCTTCTACTCGTGCGACGGTACCCGCGATTCAAGCCGATGCGGGTTTCTCTACCCCCGACCATCCATTAGTCAAATTCAATCCCCTCGCCAACTGGTCATCCGCCGATGTCTGGGCATACATTCGCGCCCTCGAAGTCCCCTACAATCCTCTCCACGAGCGCGGTTTTATCAGCATCGGGTGTGAACCCTGCACCAAGCCTACTCTCCCCCAACAGCACGAGCGAGAAGGTCGCTGGTGGTGGGAGGAAGCCACGCAGAAGGAATGTGGATTGCATAAGTAGGCTTTGGAAAAAAAAGGGGATAGTGAATTTAATTCTCTCCCCACACCCCTACACTCCTCACACCTTCCACTCTTCATGACAACCCCCCTACCCGAAAAACTAACAGACATTCAGCTCATCGCAACAGATATTGATGGGACTCTGACCCGCAATGGCAAATTCACCCGTGAGCTATTGGAATCGATCGATCTACTTACTGCCAAGGGGATAAAATTATTACTAGTTACAGGTAGATCTGCGGGCTGGGTAAGTGCGGTGAATAATTATTTGCCTGTGGTGGGTTCGATCGCTGAAAACGGCGGCGGATACTTTAATAGCGACGGTGAATTTGACTTTTTGACGCGAATTGAAAAAATTGAACTCCACCGCGAACAGTTAGCAAATCGGTTCTGGGAGCTGCAAGATTGCTATCCTCAAATTCAAGAATCAATTGATAATCAGTTTCGGATTACCGACTGGACATTCGACATTGGTGGTTTGACCGATTTGGAACTAGCCCAAATTGCTAACCAATGCCAAGGGTGGGGTTATAGTTTTACATTTAGCACGATTCAGTGTCATATTAAACCGCAGCAGCAAGACAAAGGAGTAGCAATTTTACAGGTACTTAAGCAATATTTCCCGAAGCTCAAACCAACACAGATCGTCACCGTTGGTGATAGCCCCAATGATGCCAGTATGTTCGATCGATCCTTGTTTCCCCACTCAGTTGGTGTTGCTAATATTCAACACTATACCAGCCAACTAATTCATCAGCCTCAATATATTACCAAGTCACCAGAAGTCGCTGGATTTTGTGAATTAGTAAATCTACTTACTAGACCTCTCGCGTGAATCCAGGATTGCTCATATTTCCGGTGACTTAGAATCTAAAAGCCCTATTGCTAATAACTAACAACTAGTAACTAACAACTAAAACACCATGATTTAATATTCGTGCAAGAGATCTAATCACTAGTTGAGTTCTAGTCTCTCATTTAGGAAACTTTCAATTGCTAATGTGCGTCAATGACGACAACTCTCTCACACAATAATTGCTATGACTCTTTTTTCTGCTAGAAGCACAATTTTATCAACAGTATTAATGTCTGTCGCGATCGTCACAATTGGGCCTGGACATGCAGAAATTAATGCTAAAATTCAGCCGACAATCCAAACAAACTATAATCAAATCAATGCCGCCTTTGTCCGGCGAGATATTAAAGGAGCGACTGCACTCTTTGCCCCTGATTATGTGAGTATCAATCCTAAAGGTGAAAAGCAGAACTTAGCAGAGTTTCGCGAACATTATAATAATCTATTTACCCGCTTTAATATTAAGTTAACTTCTAATAAAGCAACTATCAAAAATATTGATGTTAATACTAACGGTCTCGATGTAGCGATCGAACAAAAAACCGAGGGAACTGTTGCTGGTTTTAATAAAATTGTGATCGATCAAACATCTCGTGATTCTTGGTTGAAAACTCCTCAAGGATGGCGATTGAAAGAAAGTAAGATTTTAACTAGTAAAACTACTTTCAATGGGCAGAAATTTGAAGGTTAG
>JANXVE010000110.1 GCA_025351825.1 Chamaesiphon sp. 341R_metabat_111
TGCTTCGTTTCTAGGTTAATTGCCCCCTAAATCCCCCAATTCTGGGGGACTTTCCAGAGATTGGCTCCCCCAGAATTGGGGGCTGGGGGGCGAATCGATCGAGTATTCACCAGATTCTCGACTTGTGTATACACGGTAGCTCACCAACAGGGGAATTGTAGCCATTGGGCAGCTCCATGATAAATTCATGAGCATAAGCGATTTTAGCAGCTTGAATAATTTGGTCGGTGGTTGCGTCGGGATAATTGAGGGCGATATTTTCCTGAACGCTACCTTCAAATAACAGGGTGTCCTGGGGGACGATGCCGATTTGTTGGCGGAGTGAGTAGAGTTCGACTTTGGCAATGTCGTAATCATCGACTAATATTCGTCCCGATTCGAGTGGATATAAGCGCGGTAATAACTTCATCAGGGTACTTTTACCAGAGCCACTTTGACCGACAACACCGATAAATTTACCCGCTGGAAATTCTAAGCTAATACTATCTAAATTGAGTGCCCCCGCAGGTGCAAACCGGAACGAAACATTATCGAATTTGACATGACCTTGAATCGTTGGCATCGGAATATTGCCTCTGTCGATCTCATCTGATTCTGTTGGTGTATCCAGAATCTCAGCGATCCGTTCGAGGGAAAGTGCTGTTTCTTGGAAGTTTTGCCACAGTTGCGTCAGGCGGAGTAAGGGGCTGGTAACATAGCCAGAAATGATCCGAAAGGCAATCAGTTGTCCCAAGGTTAATTTGCCGTCTAGGACTAGATACGCGCCCACCCAGAGGACTAGTAGACTGGAGAGCTGACTGAGGAAGGTATTGATCGAACCAGCAGCGGTGAAGGTGATAACTGTCTTGAATCCAGCCATGACGTAACTGGTATAGCGTTCCTGCCATTTCCACCGCGATCGCAGTTCGACGTTTTGGGCTTTGACGGTTTGGATGCCAGCGATGACTTCGACCAGGTGAGACTGGGATCTGGCATTGCGTTCGGCTTTAACGCGCAGTTGGCGGCGGGCGATCGGCGAGACAGCAGTTGTGAGTAAAATAAATAACGGCAGCGTTGACAGGGCAACCAATGTCAACAGTGAGCTATAAATTAGCATCACCACGATATAAATTACCGAAAACACCGAATCTAACACCACTGTTAAGGCAGTTCCAGTTAGAAATTGCCGAATATTTTCGAGTTCATTTACCCTGGTCGAAAGTTCACCTACCGAGCGTTTTTCAAAGTAGCGCAGCGGCAATCGGAGTAATCGATCGATAATTTGCGAACCTAAAGCTAAATCGATCCGATTGGTGGTGTCTACAAATAAGTAGGTGCGTAAACTGGTTAATAACGCTTCGCCGATCGCCACACCAACTAAGAGTATTCCCAGGGTATTTAATGCCGTTGGACTATTTTGCACTAATACTTTGTCGATAATCGTCTGGGTAATTAATGGATTTGCCAGTCCGAATAATTGGATAAAAAATGATGCAATTAAAACTTCAAATAAAACACCGCGATATTGAACTAGCGACGGCCAAAACCAGCTAATCCCAAACTTTTTCTGAGGTGTGGCACGAGTAGACTGAATCAGCAGAATTGGAAGGGACGGAGTTGGAGTCGGATCGGCAGTTTGAGATCCTTGATTGAGCAGGAGTTCTTGGGGCGATCGTTTAATCAAGCCACTGTCAGGGAGGGCGATGACGATCGAATTATTCGCAACCTCACAAATCACTCCTAGTCCGTCTTGCCATTTAATCAGCGCGGGTACCTGAATCCGCTGAAGATCGGCGATCGGAATCGTCGCTAGTTGCCCCTGTAGCCCCAAAAAGTCGGCTACAGCCCCACAAAATTGGAGCGAAACCCCTCCAGTTTGCTCGAAATGATGTGCGACGATCTTTTGGACGGAATCGCGGCGGAAGGGAATTTTAAACTGATTTGCCAGCATTTCAAAACAGGCGACAGTTCCATCGATTTGTCCCTTGCCACGGACGAGGGGATAACGCTTGCGCTCTAGTTGTCTAGATCCGGCACGAGCGAGGGGCAGATCGGGTGCATAGGGGATATTTGGCGGTGGCCCGATGTTGAGCGCGAAGGAATCTGGAACGATAATTGTACTGTCGATGTCAACGATCGAATCCGTAGCTAATGGTGATGGAATTTGTAAAATATCCGGTGAAATTCCGATCGGGCGCAGTTGTTGTCTATTGCGATTTGAGGCTATTTCCAACCGTTGGCCGATCGGATATGGTGAGTTTGGGGGCTGGCTACCGACGAACCAATCCCAGTGGATGAGATCGGCAGGAATCGATTGGACAGTCGGATAAATTACAGCACTATTAATTGCTTTAAGTGCCAAATCTTTGAGTGAATCGACAGCTAATGATTGCAGGAATCGATCGGGATTGGGATGTTCTGCTAGTACTAATCGCAGGATTTCAAATATTTCTAGTAGGCTTGGCCGATCGTAATAATATTGTTTTAAACTAGGTTCTTGTTCGACGATCTGCATGAATGATTCGATCGGCACATTCAGACAAATAACTTCAGTCGAGGCGATTGCCGATTCACAAGCTACGCCCCGAATCGCGCTAATCATGCCAACTGTACTACCAGCTTCCAATTTTTCGAGCGTCACCGGAGAACCATTTAGATCGGGGTATCCCAGCAACCGAACTGTCCCCTCCACGATGATGCTAACTTGAGCCGATAGTCGATCTGGCAGGGCGATCGGTTGTCCGATGTGGTAGCGATAATACTGACCAATTTTGGCGATTCTGGCTTGAGTTTTGGCGGGTAGTCGATCGAACGGCTCAATTTGAGCTAAAAAAACTTCCGGCGTGGTTGTTGTGTAAGTCACAGTAATTTTTAATTATTAATATCGGTTCTGACTTTTAGCCTTCAACTGCTAACTGATTTAATTGCTGCTGAATCCATCGATTGTAAAGTTCCTCAACTAATCGCCCGCGCATTTTCTCATCTAATTGAGCGGGAAAATATTTGTCGAGTCGGACGACTACAACCCAGTCTGCAACTTGAAAAGGAGGGGCTAATTGCCCAGGTTTGAGCGAGCAAATCTTTTGAGCTAAAGTTGGATGCGGAATCGATAATTCCTGGGGACCAACCGATCCACCAGTTTCTGCTTCTTGTCCTTGTGAATATTGTCTGACTAGTTCTGAAAAAGTTGTTTCTCCAGCTTGTAATCGAAAGAATAGTTCCTGGGCGAGATGAGTATTTTTGACTCGGAGTAGTGAATAGGTAGCGCGATCGAGCTGACTTTTTCGTTGCAAAAAATAGGAATCAACCTTACTCGCAAAACTCTCTTGTTTGAACCGATCGAGTTTAATTGTTCGCAAAACCAAATGCTCAAACTGCGCTAACGTAAACTTATTTTGTTGCAGCCAAGCAGCGCGATCGTCGTCTGAATTAATCTGGTGGTAGTGATAAAAAGCTTTGTAGGCACTAAATATTTCTTCAGCAGTACAGTCGATCGATGCCAGCTCGGCATCAATAATCAATTCTCGCTGTAATTGCGGCAGCATCCCATATTGCTGTAAAAATCCGATAATTTCTTCGCCTGAAATTAAATTTTGAGATAGCCTTTTGAGTGGAGAATCTAATTCTATCCGATCTTGAATGCTGGGATCTAGCAGATTTGCATCTATTTTCATGATACTCCTGTTATTTACAATATCGATCTAATTAGCACCCTGCAATCATTATCCAAGCATTAAGGTCTAGTTAAACTCAGTATTAGTAGTTTGACACCAAATCTTAACCAGATTATCATTGTTTCTTAATCTGAAACATGATAAATACAATATATCATAAAAGTTATAAGAATCGCACTGCTGCTGGCAATAAAGTGTCGATCGACACAAATTTATTGGATTAGCGATCGCTGTTGAAAATATCTGAAATTCAACCGTGAGTTCGATCGGATTAGTTTGTCGTAATTAAGCATCGGTCATTTTTGAAGTAACTTACAATTAATTAAAATCATGGCTAAGAATACGATTCTGATGATCGGCGATGGCATGGGCTGGGAAATAGCTCGTGCTGCGTCAATTCAAAAACAAATCAATGCGGGTAAAAGCGGCGACACCCTAGCTGATTTTTATACTCAGGGGACAGGTAGTGGACTCAATTTTCAAAAGCTAGCTGGGTATGGTTTAGCCACCACTTATGGCACCACCATTGCCGATGCTAAAGGGGTCTTTAGTACGGCTCAAAGTGCCCTCGATGGGACTATTACTCAGACTGGATCTAGTCCAGCGTTACCTGGCTTTAAATTCGATCCTACCTTTAACCCAGGCACTGCGGCGACTGGCGGTGGCAAAGTTGCTGATGGTGCCAAAGGCAACTTAGTTGGTTACGATCCAGCGCGCGGGGGCATAAATCCTTGGACTCCAGGGAGCGACAAAGAGTATATCAAGTACAGCTACCCCGACTCGGCAAATACAGCCACAACCCTCTATACAGGCGTTAAAAGCTACAACAACGCGATCGGCGTAGATATCTACGAACAGTCCCTCACGGGCATCCTCAAGCAGGCTGCTGACAAGGGCAAAGCGACAGGACTAGTGACATCAGTCCCGATCGATCATGCCACACCTGGAGCTGCTGCTGCAAATGTCAATCGTCGCAGCAAATACGATCTAGCTTATCCCGCGCTCGATAATATCCTGCAACAAGAACTGCGGATTTATCAGCCAGACGTATTGCTCGGCGGTGGACATCCATTTTCAACACCTGGAGATCCATTGCCAAACGGTGTCGAACCAAACATTTCTAACGAGTTTATCTCTAAAGAAACCTACAAAGAACTTAGCAGTAAGCCGAACAGTAATCTTTATGGCTACACCTTTCTCGAACGGGGTAAAGATGCAGCGCAAACTCTCGCCGACAAAGCCAAATCGCTCGATCCCACCAAGGGCGAGAAATTATTAGGATTGTATGGTGCGCGGGGACAAAATGGGAATTTACCAGTCAGTTCTGCCAATGGTGATTACAGTACCACTGGTTTGGATATGTTCCAGACTTATGCAACTAAAGGATTGAAGCCAGATCTGCTCCGTCCTCTGGCTCCAGGTGAAACTGACGCACAGTTTATCGCCAAAGAACGGAATGAAAATCCAACTTTGCAACAGCTAAGTACCGCTGCTCTAGATGTATTAGCGAAAGATAAAGACGGTTTTTGGTTGATGATTGAAGGTGGGGATATTGACTGGGCTGCCCATGACAATAACCTCGACAATATGATTGGTGCAACCCTCGATTTCGACAAATCTGTTGGCTCGGTAATTGACTGGATTGAAAAAAATGGTGGCTGGGAACAGAATGAACTGATCGTCACCGCAGATCACGATCATTACATGACTTTGAATCCAGATTATCCCAAACTGCTCCGAACTATTGGCGCAGAGAAAATGACTGAACTAGATACCGCCAAGGAAGCTGGATATTACTTTGGTTCCAAGCCTGATGTCGTCAAACTTGCCGATGGCAAAGACGATCCCGAATCGGGTAAATACGGCTGGGGTAATCACTCCAATCGCCCCGTTCCCGTCTACTACCAAGGTGCAGATACCCAACTTCTAGCCAGTGAAGTTGGTAAAGGTTTTGAGAGTTATGGCAAAGATATCCCTGGTATTCCTGGCTTAATCGATCAAACTGCCATTTATAAAGCTCAAGCTGCGGGTGTCAATCAAGCGACGCTGACATCCTATAATTTCACAGATCGACCAGTAGTCGGTACCACAGCCAAAGTTAATCCCTTAGATCCCACCAAAACTGTCCCTGGACAAGATATCCAACTCGGTGGTTATTCTGGCTTGCGGTATGAAGGACTTGCTGCCAATGGTAACTTGAAATTCATTGCCAATACCGATCGTGGCCCAAACGTAGGCGCAAATTATCCACTACCAGCCTTCCAGCCAGAGATCGATCGATTTGAACTCAATAAAGCCACTGGTAAAATTACCATCACCGAACGGATTAAAATCACTCGTCCCGATGGCAAGCCGATAACTGGTATTTCCAACCTGCAAGGTGGTGCTCAGAACGGTCTATCCGGTCTAGCGTACACTGACGATCCAGCCTTAGATCTGTTTGGAAATAAAGTCAAAAACGACCCCCTCGGTGGTGATTTTGAAGGGATTGAAGTAGCTAAAGACGGCACCTTCTGGATGGTGGATGAGTATCGTCCATCGATTTATCATATCGATGCCAAAGGCAAAATGATCGATCGATTTATCCCTAAAGGTACACCCACCGCCGATGGTAGTTTTGGTACCCCAGTTTTACCAGAAATCTATGCTCAACGTCGTGGCAATCGTGGGTTTGAAGGGATTGCGATCGAAGGTACTAAGCTCTATGCCTTCATGCAAAGTGCCCTAGATATCCCCGATACCGCTGATGATGCGGCTTCCAAAGCGGGTTCCAATCTCCGAATTTTGGAATTCGATACCGTCACCAAAGCAGTCACGGGCGAATATATCTACCAGCTCAACGATGTCAAAATCGCCGACAAAATTGGCGATGCTGTCTCCCTCGGTAATGGCAAATTTGCCGTAGTCGAGCGAGATTCTCTGGCTACTGACAAATCCTTCAAAAATATCTACGAAATCGATATCACCAAGGCTACCAATATTTACGATCCCAAGGCAACCACCGGATCTAAATCAGCAGAAGAAATCCTTAAAACTACGCCAGGAGCGATTGCACCTGTCACCAAAAAGTTAATCGCCAATGCAACTTCCCTCGGCTATACCGGAGTCGAAAAACTCGAAGGATTAGCGTTAGTCGATAACAATACACTAGCCTTAATCAACGACAACGACTTCGATTTGGGTGCCGCCAAAGCCGATGGTAAAGGTGCTTTAACTGGGATTACACCTGCACCAACAAAGCTGAGTTTATTGACACTGAACGATCCACTTGTTGCGCCTACTGCGACCAATTCACCTAAATATATCGATCTGCGAAATATCACAGGTAAAGTCAGATCTGACATGGTTGTTACCTCAGATGCTGCCTATGGTAACTATGGTGGATTTTATACGATCGATGATGCCTCAGGCAAAATCGGCAATCTCAATCCTGGGGATGCTGGCTATGCTAAAGCTGCGATTGAGCGGGCGGTAACGAAGAGTTTCAAAACAGAGTCTAATAGTGTCCAAATTGATGGCGGCAAATTACTTGCACCTTACTTAATTGCTAATGGTACTGCGGCTGATTTCCTCGCTAAAAATGCCACCAATGTTGGCGGTGCAAATGAAATTCATGCGTACTTTAATTATCTCGGTGCCAACCCCGATAAGATCGAACACATTAAATCCACGTCAAACGGATTTGCCTGTGAAGACTTATTTGGTGGTGGCGATCTAGATTTTAACGATTACGTTATTGGTGCTGCTTTCAAAGCAGCCTAATTTTAGGTTGGAATCCAATAGCTCTGATTCTCTTGAAAGAATCAGAGCTATTCAAACATTAATCCACTCAGAAATTTAGCACTCATAGCACTCTCCCCGCTCCCAACTCCCAACTCCCAACTCATAGAAAACACACCCAACTGACTATGACAACCTTAAAAGGCTTCGCATCGCTTCTTGCCGATACATTTGCTCCAGGCGCGCAGTCTGGTAAATCGATCGTCGGTACTACTAATGGTCGGACAATTCCCTTCACCAGCCAACCCGTTCAAGGTTTCAGTGCCGTCCAATTTGCCGATGGTGCGGGTAATTACTGGTTTATGCCAGACAATGGCTTTGGCACCAAGGCGAATAGTAATGATTTTTTACTCAGGATTTACAATGCGAATCCGAGTTTTCAAGGTTTAGGTGGAGATGGAACTGTTAAAGTTGGTAACTTTATCCAATTATCAGATCCAGACAAAAAATCTGGATTCTCGATCGTCAATAATAATACAACAGACCGCCTCCTCACAGGTGCAGACTTTGATATCGAATCTTTCGTCATCGCTGCCGACAAAAGTATCTGGATTGGTGAAGAATTTGGCCCTTATCTGCTGCATTTCGACCAAACTGGCAAATTATTGGACGCGCCCATTGCCACTCCAAATTATAGCAAACTCAATACCCTCACAGGGAAAGCCCCGATCGTCATCGGTCATCGTGGTGCCTCAGGCGAACGTCCCGAACATACTCTAGCATCTTATCAACTGGCTATCGATCGGGGTGCAGATTTTATCGAGCCAGATCTAGTCGTCACTAAAGACGGCGTATTAATTGCTCGTCATGAGCCATTTTTAGCCAGCTTGAACGCTGATGGGACAATCAGTGGCGATACAACTACAGATGTCTACAAGCGACCAGAATTTGCCAGTCGCAAGACAACTAAAATGGTCGATGGTAGTCCGATTACAGGCTGGTTTGCCGAAGATTTTACCCTCGCCGAAATCAAGCAGATTCGGGCAGTCGAACGATTATCTTTCCGCGACCAAACTTTCAACAGCACCTTTGAAATTCCTACCCTGGATGAAGTAATTGCCTTGGTGAAAAAGGCAGAAGTCGATACTGGTAAAAAAATCGGTATCTATCCCGAAACTAAACATCCCACCTATTTTACTGAAAAGGGTTTTAATACTAGTCAACTGCTGGTAGATAACCTCGTCAAAAATAAATTTACAGATCCCAGTCGGATCTTTATCCAATCTTTCGAGGTCGGCAACCTCAAGGATTTGAAGAATAATATCATGCCCAAAGCAGGGGTGAAAATTCCCTTAACTCAACTGCTAGATGCCAGTGATATCAAACTAGATGGCACCCTAGTTGAAAGTCAACCTTACGACTTTGTTAAAAGCGGTGACAAGCGCACCTATGGCGACCTCCGCACACCAGCCGGACTCAAGGAAATCGCTACATACGCAGATGGTATCGGCCCCTGGAAGCGGATGATTGCGTCAGTTAAAGGCACAGATGCCAACAACGACGGCAAAGCCGATGATGTCAATGGCGATGGTGCCGTCAATGACGCTGACAAAACTTTGACGGCTCCCACCAGCCTGATTCAAGACGCACACCAGGCGGGGCTGCTCGTCCACCTTTACACCCTCCGCAACGAACCCCGCTACCTTGCTGCCGATTATAAGGGCGATCCAGAAGCAGAACTCAAGCAGTATATCCAGTTAGGTGTCGATGGCTACTTCGATGACTTCCCTGGCACTGGTGCCAAAGTGCGTGATGCCGTCGTTGCCGATGTAGTTCGATCGCCTGACAATCCAAATTTACTAGCAAATCCTGCCCTTGGTGCTAATTTGGCTAGTTCAAAAGGATTTGAAGGTATGGCAATCGATCCAGCTAAAACGAAATTATACGCATTACTAGAAGGCGCAGTTGCCGGAGATCCTGCCAACGCCCTGCGGATTAATAAATTCGACATTGCTACCAAGAAGTTTGAAGGATTAACTGGCTATTACAAGCTCGAAAATACTGCAAATGCGATCGGCGATCTGACAGTTATTAATGACACTGAATACCTAGTAATCGAACGCGACGGCGGACAGGGCGATCTAGCTAAATTTAAGAAAGTCTACAAAGTAGATTTAGCTAAAAAAGATGCCAAAGGTTTTGTCGCTAAAGAAGAAGTTGCCGATTTGCTCGATATTCCCGATCCGCAGGATTTGAATAAAGACGGTAAAACTAGTTATCAAATGCCATTTGTGACGATCGAGAATCTACTCGTTATCGATGCTGATACCATCCTAGTCGCCAATGATAACAACTATCCGTTCTCGATCGGTCGTCCACCCAGCATCGACAATAACGAAATCGTCCAAATTACCCTCGACAAACCCCTGAATATTAGTCCCCTCGTCGGGATTTCCGCTCAAGGTGGTAACAAAGTTGTTACTGGAACATCCCAAGACGACACCACTCTAGTCTCCACCTTCAAAGACACCGTTTTCGCCGACGGTGGTAACGACATCATCGACGGTTCGATCTCCAAAGGTAGCGACAATCGTCTTTATGGTGGCGACGGTAAAGACGAACTCTATGCTGGTTTGCGCGATCGCTTATTCGGCGAAGCTGGAGACGATATCCTCGATGCCAGCCAAGGTAAAGGCGGCAACCGTCTCTATGGTGGTGTGGGTAATGACACCTTATTTGCTGGTACCAATGACTTCCTCTCTGGTGGCGATGGTAACGACATTCTCTACGCTGGTAAAGGCGGTAACACGCTTTACGGCGGTGCTGGTGCAGATAAGTTCTATCTACTCTACAATGGTGCCCCTACTAGTACTAACACTGTCGCTGACTTTGAGGTTGGTGTTGATTCGCTAGTGTTGCTGGGTGCTGGTGACTTTAGCAAGGTAACGCTCACTGCCAAGGGTGCCGATACACTAGTTGCTACTGGCGGCAAGGATCTCGCCCTATTGACAGGGATTCAATCTAGTACGCTAACTGCTAGTAGCTTCAAGTTTATCTAATTTCACCCACACGATCGGCACAACTCGTCAAAAAGATCGGTTAAACATCCAAATTGGGCGCGGTGATCTGCAGACAGTGACAAACTAGGTGTGCTGTGAGTCCGCGACTGAAGCCGTCAAAAAGTGCTCCACCTAATGGACACATGCAGCCACAGTTGAGATGATGGAGGTGCATCAGAGGAGAGGGGGGTGTGGAAGGGGTGAGGGTATGGAAAGTGTGAGTAACGGAATGTCCGTTACTCAAGCGGAGGTTCCCTCCAGAGGATTCAATTGTTGTCGCTTTTTTGAGATGATTCTAGTGCAGAGATTTAAGGTTTGGGATGCGAATCAAAACTTTTATTTTTCCACAGTTCTTGTAAGTACTGTTTGATTTCATGCTCTGCGATCGCAGCGGCTGAAGCAAACTTACTTAACTTCCGCTCGACCTCGGTTTGTTTTGCTTGAACGGGAGTAACACCGCTGGCTTCGGCTTCAACTTTTGCCCGATCGTAAATTTTTTTGATGTTATCCAATTGATGTTTGACATCAGTATACCGATCGCCATAGCGATCTGATAGTTTAGTATCTAAGTTCGCTAATTGAAATTTGAGATTGAGATATTGTTGCTTGAGCGATTCAGATTCTCTGCGTTCTTTAACATTACTAACTGCCTTAGCGATCGCCGAGTTGAGTTGGCTGGATCGATCGACCCCAGTGGCTTCGATCTCCACGAGCGTGTCTTGTAAATCCAGATCGATTTCGCGCTGTCGTTCGTCGATTTGATGCTGGATTTCATGGATCTTGGTTTGAAGACTGGCGATCGCCTCTTGGCTATAGCGAGTACTATCTTCGATCGCACCTTCAATTGAATCGGTAACTTTTGCAGGGATTTCGCTGCTTGTATCCTTGAGATCGGCAACAATTGTCGCGATCGCCTCTTTGAGAACTGTCCGCATTTGGCGAGAGCCTTCTTTGAGTTCGGAAACTGTTAGCGAAGCAGCATCATTTAGAACTTCGCGGATATTATCCGATCGAAGTTTGCCTTCACTTTTGACTTTCTCCAGATTGTCAGCGATCTGCTTATTGATTGGTCTAGACATAATTAGCTCCTGACTACTAAGACGATTGACAGCCCATCTAAATCGATAATGACGAGTCTCGAACGAAGGAAGTTATCATTCCAATTGGCTTGTCCATAAGTTCTATTCTCATCTTAACCAGCCTCATTAGTTAGCTGCCTCTATCATTAGGCAGAGATTAGCCATACCAACTATCCCAATGAGCAGATCGTCGCGATTGCTATACCATTTAGCCGAATTTCTCCACTGTCAGGTAGATATAGCCTAGTTGTCAACTTAGCCAATGTTGATTTGCCACTACCATTACCACCCACAATAAAGACTATTTCGCTAGGCTCGATCGTTAAATCGATCGGCCCTAATGAAAAATTATTTTCCTCACCTGCAAGCTGATAGCTGTGGGTAGCTTGCTGGATCTCGATCCGATCGAATCTTACGAGCGAAACTGCGAAATCAGGTTGGTGATGAAAATGGTCGCCGCCAGCATTATAAAGCCCAACATCAGTTCTAGTGGTGCTTGGGGATGCTCTGGTCTAATCCGACCGATCGATTATTCAATCTCTAAGATTTCCGCCAGAAACCCGACTTTTTTCTAAAAGTCGGGTTTCTAACCCCACGCAAAAACCCCCCTCACCGCAAGCAGTGAGGGGGGTTTTGAGTCTCGCTAAATCAAACAGGTATTAACCGTTGATGGAAGGAGCAGTTAAAGCAACAGGAGTAGCTTCACCAGCAGCTAGGTCGAGAGGGAAGTTGTGAGCGTTGCGCTCGTGCATTACTTCCATACCGAGGTTCGCACGGTTGATGATGTCAGCCCAGGTGTTGATGCCATGACCTTGTGCATCTACAACTGATTGGTTGAAGTTAAAACCGTTGAGGTTGAACGCCATTGTGCTTACACCCAAAGATGTGAACCAAATGCCGATAACAGGCCATGCACCCAACAAGAAGTGAAGTGAACGACTGTTGTTGAATGATGCGTATTGGAAGATTAGACGACCGAAGTAGCCGTGAGCTGCAACGATGTTGTATGTTTCTTCTTCTTGTCCAAATTTGTAACCGTAGTTCAAGGACTCAACTTCAGTTGTTTCACGAACCAAAGAGGAAGTTACCAATGAACCGTGCATAGCGGAGAACAATGAACCACCAAATACACCAGCTACTCCCAACATGTGGAAAGGGTGCATTAAGATGTTGTGCTCTGCTTGGAATACGATCATGAAGTTGAACGTTCCGGAGATACCCAAAGGCATACCGTCGGAGAATGAACCTTGTCCGATTGGGTAGATCAAGAATACTGCGGTTGCTGCTGCTACTGGAGCAGAGTAAGCAACACAGATCCAAGGACGCATACCTAGACGGAAGGAGAGTTCCCACTCACGACCCATGTAGCAGAAGATTCCAATTAGGAAGTGGAATACTACTAGTTGGTAAGGACCGCCGTTGTACAACCACTCATCTAAGGAAGCTGCTTCCCAGATTGGGTAGAAGTGAAGACCGATTGCGTTGGATGAAGGAATAACTGCACCAGAAATGATGTTGTTACCGAACATCAAAGAACCAGCGACTGGCTCACGGATTCCATCGATGTCTACAGGAGGTGCAGCGATGAAAGCGATGATGAAACAGATTGTTGCAGATAGTAATGTAGGAACCATCAGTACACCAAACCAACCAACATAAATGCGGTTCTCGGTGGAAGTGATCCAGCTACAAAAACGATCCCATACATTTGCGCTTTCGCGACGTTGTAAGGTAGTAGTCATTTGTTTATGATTGCTATGAATTTTCAAGGTGCGGTGTTGATTGCTCAACCCCTATGCATCTAATATTAGAGGGTTTATTTCTATTTGTAAAGGGGCTTAACAATCTCTTAACATTTGGGATCGAACGAAACTAGGGAGGTTTTGAGGTATTCTGGCTGGGGATCGATGACTTAACCCATACAGGGCGTTATTTAGGTTCGCTCGACCCGATCGTAAATGAGAAAGTTTACATTCAATTATTTAGCCTGGTGGCCAAGTCATCGCCCGCTGACCCAACAAGTGTAAATGGAGGTGAAACACTGTCTGACCGCCATCTTCACCTGTATTGATCGCCACCCGATAGCCTTTGACCAATCCTTCCTGAGCGGCTACTCTCTTTACTACTAATAGGAGATGTCCTAATAAAGCAGCATCTGCATCTGTAGCTCGATCGATCGATTCGATCGGTTGCTTGGGAATTACTAGGATGTGAACTGGTGCTTGGGGCTGCACATCCCGAAAAGCTAAGGCGAGATCGTCCTCATAAACAATGTCGGCGGGAATCTCTTTACGGATGATCTTACTGAAAATAGTCTCACTCATAAAGTCTCAATATATTGATGTGAGGTTCTTAACCCTAAATATGTGCAGACCTCGATCGATCTCAAATTATGATTCAGCACTCTTGGCGATCGGTTGGAGCAGGCTGACCAAATGACCATCAGGCGTGCGAATTGCGGCTACTTTGCCAAAAGATGGTTCGCGCACCCGACCTTCGAGGCTGGCACCTAGCTGTTCTAGGGTAGCGATCGCACTCTGAATATCCTCAACATGGAAGCTCAAAATTGGCGAGGAACCGCTTTCAGCATCCGATCCGGCGGCATGTAGGGCGATCGTCGTGCCATTGGCATCTAACTCAGCCCAGCCTGGACTAGACATCTTGACTGGTAGCCCCAAGCCTTCGCTGTAAAACTTCAGCGATTTGGGGATATCCTTCACCATCAACATAATGTGCTTAAATTCAGCAGCCATAACTTTTTTTGGGTATTTTGAGTGAGCTTATGCCTAGTATAAATCCCCTGAGATTCAGGGTGGCAGATTTGAAGTCCGCATCTGTAAATAGACTCCTAACCCAATTGTCAAGATTCGTGTCAGCAAGCTGAAGAAAATCAAAAAGTTTTATCTGAGATCGCAAACAAATGTTAAGTTCTTAGTTGCAAATTGTTTCAGATAACCCGTAGAAGTCCCATCCTTAGGGGATTCTCTGTTAAAACTACTAAAAGTGAGAACTGAGTGAGCACATCGATCTAGTGACGCTACAAATCACTTTCATGTCTGCCACACCTCGCGAACATCGTTTATTTCTAGCCATTCTCCCCAAAGTCAGCCCACACTATCCATTAGGAGCTACCGCATGTTTACTAACGTCAAGTCCAGCATCAGACATATAACTCCCGCTGATGTTCGGGGCAGACAGTTATTAAAGGTGGTCTATGTCGTGTTAGAGCCACAGTATCAGAGTGCGATCTCGGCTGCTGTGAACGCCATTAACGACCACAATCCCAAAGTCGCGATCGAAATTAGTGGCTATCTCTTAGAGGAGCTGCGGGATCCTGAGAATTATGCTGGCTTGCAGCGCGAGATTCAGACTGCGAATATCTTCATCGCTTCACTGATTTTCATTGAAGATCTAGCTGAGAAAGTCGTCGCTGCGGTGGAGCCTTATCGGGATAATTTGGATGTGGCGGTGGTGTTTCCGTCGATGCCTGCGGTAATGCGGTTGAGCAAGATGGGCAGTTTCTCACTGGCACAATTGGGACAGTCCAAGAGTGCGATTGGCGAATTCATGAAAAAGCGCAAAGCTAAGGCTGGCGCGGGTAGCTTCCAAGATGGAATGCTCAAGTTATTGAACACGCTCCCGAATATTCTCAAGTATCTACCGATCGAGAAAGCCCAAGATGCTCGAAACTTTATGCTAAGTTTCCAGTATTGGCTCGGTGGTACTCCTGAGAACCTGGAAAATTTTCTGCTGATGCTGGCCGATCGCTATGTATTGAAGGAAGATGATACCCTCAATTCATCTGCTTCAGTGGGCGAAATCCAGTATCAAGATCCCGTTACTTTTCCCGATATTGGCATCTGGCATCCCCTCGCGCCCCAGATGTTTGAAGATATTAAAGAATATCTAAATTGGCACAGCAGTCGTCGGGATGGCGCGGGCAAAGATCCGAAGGCAACTTGTATTGGGCTGGTTTTACAGCGGACGCACATTATTACAGGTGATGCTGCCCACTACGTTGCCGTCATCCAGGAACTAGAAGCAATGGGTGCAAAAGTCGTCCCCGTTTTCTCTGGTGGACTGGACTTTTCTAAACCGCTAGAAGCCTTCTTCTTCGACCCCCTCGACAAGACTAATGCGATCGTCGATGCGGTCGTATCCCTGACTGGGTTTGCCCTCGTCGGTGGCCCAGCGCGCCAAGATCACCCAAAGGCGATCGATCTGCTCAAACGCTTGAATCGTCCCTATATGGTGGCACTGCCCTTGGTCTTCCAAACCACCGAAGAGTGGGAAGATAGCGATTTAGGCTTGCACCCAATTCAAGTGGCTCTCCAGGTCGCCATTCCCGAACTAGACGGTGCGATCGAGCCAATCATTCTATCAGGTCGCGATGGTTCTACGGGACGGGCGATCGCGCTGCAAGATCGGATTGAAGCGATCGCCGGACGCGCGATGAAGTGGGCAAACCTCCGCCGCAAGCCAACAATTACTAAAAAGGTCGCGATTACTGTCTTTAGTTTCCCACCCGATAAAGGTAACGTTGGTACCGCTGCATATTTGGACGTGTTTGGTTCGATCTATGAAGTCCTCAAATCCATGCGGGACAATGGCTACGATGTCCAAGATCTGCCAGAATCACCCCAAGCACTGCTCGAAGCGGTAATTCACGATGTACAGGCTCAATACAATAGCCCCGAACTAAACGTAGCCTATCGGATGCCTGTTGATGAGTATGAAAAACTTACCCCTTATTCTGAGAAACTGCACGAAAGCTGGGGGCCACCTCCAGGTAATCTCAATAGTGACGGTCAAAATCTAGTCATTTACGGTAAACATTTCGGCAATATCTTCATCGGTGTCCAGCCTACTTTTGGCTATGAAGGCGATCCCATGCGGTTACTATTCTCACGTTCCGCCAGTCCCCATCACGGTTTCGCCGCCTATTACACCTATCTCGAAAAAGTCTGGGAAGCAGATGCAGTCCTCCACTTCGGTACCCACGGCTCCCTAGAATTTATGCCTGGTAAGCAGATGGGCATGTCCAACGATTGCTTCCCCGACAGCTTGATCGGTAATATTCCCAACCTCTATTACTACGCCGCCAATAATCCCAGCGAAGCGACAATTGCTAAACGACGTTCCTACGCCGAAACTATTTCATACCTCACCCCACCCGCCGAAAATGCGGGACTCTATCGGGGACTCCAAGAACTCGGCGAACTCGTTGGCTCCTACCAAGCTTTGCGCGACAGCGGACGCGGTGTGCAAATCGCCAACACAATTATGGACAAAGCGCGGATTTGTAACCTCGATAAAGATATCCAAATTCCCGACATAGATGCGGGGACAATGGAAATTGAAGCACGGGATAATATCGTCGGTGCAGTCTATAGCCGCCTGATGGAAATTGAATCGCGTCTACTCCCCTGCGGACTCCACGTAGTTGGTAAACCACCCACAGCCGAAGAAGCAGTCGCCACGCTCGTAAATATAGCATCACTCGATCGCGAAGAAGAAGGAATCAAAGGCTTACCTCGGATTATCGCCGAAAGCTTAGGACGTGACCTAGACCAAGTGTATCAAAGTAACGATCGCGGTATCCTCGAAGATGTCCAACTCTTACAAGATCTGACGATGGCAATTCGCGAAGCCGTCGCCGCGATGGTTAAATCCCAAGTAAACGAAGAAGGACGAGTCTCCTTTGTCGCCAAACTAAACATCTTTAACCTCGGTAAAAAAGCAGCCTGGGTCGAATCTCTCTACGCTTCTGGCTACAAAAACGTCAACCTCGAAGAAATCAAAACCCTCTTCGACTACCTCGAAT
>JANXVE010000037.1 GCA_025351825.1 Chamaesiphon sp. 341R_metabat_111
CTGTAGGGGCGTGGTCTTGTGCCCGCCCCTACAGGTTAATTGTGTAGGGGCGTGGTCTTGTGCCCGCCCTAGATCTACACCGATCACTAATATTCTGATACCGATCCAATGTGTGAGTTAATTTATCTAAGCAAATTCCGCCAACTCTAACCACCGTTCTGTCGTGGTATCGAGGGTTTTATTAAGTTGCTCCAATTTCTTATTCAGCTCCTGAAGCTCACTGTAGCTTGCCTTGGGAGAGTTGGATAATTGATGAGCCAGTTTTACCTTATCAGCTTCTAATTTTGCAACTTGAGTTTCTAGTTTTGTAAATTCCCGCTGCTCCCAGGTTGATAAACGACGTTTTTTCGCTTCTTCTTTGGGTGGTTCTAGCACTGCTACTGGAGCAGCTTTTGCGACTGTCTTTAGATTAGATTGATTTTTAGCTGCCAATTTATCGGCTGTTGCTTCGGCTTGTTTGTAGTCGAGATAAACGGAATAATTGCCTGGATATTCGCGAATCTTGCCTTCAGGTTCGAGGGCAAATATTTTTTCAACAGTCCGATCGAGGAAGTAGCGATCGTGAGAAACTACAATTACGCAACCGTTAAATTCGGATAGATATTCTTCCAACACGCCTAATGTTTGAACGTCGAGATCGTTGGTTGGCTCATCGAGGATTAATACATTCGGTGTACTCATCAATACCCGCAATAGGAACAAGCGGCGTTTTTCACCACCAGAAAGTTTACTAATCGGCGTGTATTGTTGGTTGGGTGTAAATAGGAACCGCTCCAACATTTGGGACGCGCTAATTTGGCTACCGTCGGCGACTTTGACGTACTCGCCCACTTCTTTGATGTAATCGATCGCGCGGAGTTGTTCTGTACCTGCTTCGAGCAAGTCTTCCGAGTGTTGATCGAAGTAACCGATGTGGATGGTGGTACCGATATCTACCGTGCCGCTATCGGGCTGCAATCGTCCCGTACAGATATCCATCAGGGTGGATTTACCAGTACCATTTTCGCCGATGATCCCAATCCGATCTTCGGGTGAAAATTCGTAGGTAAAGTCAGAGATTAAAGTGCGATCGTCATAAGCTTTCGATACACCTACAACCTCGATTACCTTCTTGCCGATTCTGCGTCCAGGAGTTGTAATATCGACCTTTCCAGTTGCCTGCTTAAATTCTTTTTCTTTGAGATCTTCCGCTCGTCCAATTCGCGCTTTTTGCTTGGTGCTTCGAGCTTTTGCACCACGTTGAAGCCAAGCTAATTCACGCCGCAGTAGACCTGCATGTTTGCGCTGGGTGCCGACCATTGACTCTTCGGCAAGAGCTTTCTTTTCTAAGTAATAAGTATAGTTACCACTATAAGTAAAAATATCACCTTGGTCGATTTCAATGATCCGATTGGTAACTTTATCCAAGAAATATCGATCGTGGGTAATTAATAAGATTGCGCCGCGATAGCGACTCAAATATTCTTGCAACCACTCCACCGACATCGCATCCAAGTGGTTGGTAGGTTCATCCATTAATAGTGCGTCTGGCTCAGATAATAATGCCGATGCTAGAGCAATTCGTTTACGATATCCTCCCGACAGATCGCCAACTTTTGCCTCGAAATCTACAATCCCTAACTTAGTCAGAATAATCTTCGCTTTCGTCTCTACCTCCCACGCATTCAGCGCGTCCATCCGCTGCATCACATCCGATAATTTGTTCAACAATTCAGTTGATTCATTATTCTCTGGATGGGCTAATTTCTCTGATACTTCCTCATACTCCCGCACCAGTTGCATTTGTTCACCACTATCAGCAAATACCTGTTCTAGTACCGTATGATTTGGATCCATATCTGGCTGCTGGGGTAGATAGATCGTCCGCACGCCAGGATTGAGTAAAATCTGACCACCATCGATCGGTTCCAAACCTGCGATCATCTTTAATAGCGTCGATTTACCCGATCCATTCATCCCAATCAAGCCCACTTTGTCCGCCGCATCTAAGCTAAACGATCCACCTTTGAGAATCTCTTTGATTCCAAAGTCTTTTTTAACTGATTGCAGCGTGAAAATAGTCATAATCTGGGCTTTAGGTTTTGGTGCTCTAGGCTGTAGGTTTTGGGCAAAATAGTCAATGCTCAACACACACAATAGCTTCTCACTCAGTTTTTGAGCATGCGCCGTAAGCTGAGTGGGATAGTTATCATTGTATGTCGATCGAGCGCGTTGATGCGGGTTATTGCCTAACATCCAAGCTTACTCACCAGATCGATTCTAGGCTTGATACAATGTACTCAGTCCTCGCCATGTAGGAGTATTGCTTCGATGACCTTATCAACAGTAGTAGTAACGCATCCTCGATTTGAATCTTTTGAGGAATATTTAGATTATACAGATGATAATAATCGGCTGTATGAATTATTTAATGGGGAATTAATTGTAGTGCCGCCAGAATCAGGATTTAATATCAGCATTGCAACTAACCTGCTCATGTATTTCGCTCAGACATTCGGTCATCTACGAGTGCGTGGACATGGCTTAGAGTTGGAGGTCAATGGCGAACCCCGCAATCGTTATCCCGATCTGACAATTATCAAAACAGAGCACATTGAACAATTGCGCGATCGAAATACCATCAGGCTGCAAATGGTACCACCAGACTTGGTTGTAGAAGTAGTTAGTCCTGGTAATTTGCAACGAGATAGAGACTATATTGCCAAACGAAATCAATATCAGGATCGAGATATTCCTAGCTACTGGATTGTCGATCCCCAGGTCAAAGAGATTACGGTTTTAACATTGACAGCAGCAGGATATCAACCACAAATTTATCGAGGAAACGATCGGTTAAAATTCCAGGATACACTGCTGGAATTGAGTGCCGATGATATCCTTTCTGCTGGTTGCTAGTAATTTACACAAATTGTAAAACACAAATCTTATGTTAGCCTCAACTTACAAGATCTTAATAGAGCAAACCGCTGATGGACAATCTTCTGCGACGGTCTTAGAACTTCCTGATTGCAAAGTCGTTGCAATCACTCCTGAAGAAGCTATGAATCAAGTTCAGGTTCGCCTCACTGAACGATTGGCTACAGCTCAAATTGTCTCGATCGAAATTCCAGCTCCTCAGTCTCAAAATCCTTGGATTGAGTTCGCAGGTATTTTTAAGGACGATCCAGATTTCGCAGAGATTGCTCAAGCTATTAGAGAAGAACGTCTTTCAACTGAGGATGAAATCTCATCATGAGTCTTTGGATTTTAGATACTGACACTGTTTCTCTGTTTTTAGAAGGAAATTCACTTATCAGTGAACGAGCTGGATCTAAATTTCCTGATATTGCTATTTCCATTATCACTGTCCAAGAGATTTTTAATGGTTGGGCTGGTCGGATTAATGACCCATCGCAATCACACCAACTGGTTTACCTCTATACTAAGCTCTGGCGAACAACAGAATTTTTTAAGAAGGTTACCATACTCAACTTTACGGAAACAGCTCAAGTCTGTCATCAAAATCTATTAATTGAACATAAACAGTTGGCAAAGAAGCGAATGGAAAAAGATCTGAGAATTGCTGCTATCGCTCTTGCTAATAATGGCATTATGGTAACTCGTAATCACAAAGATTTCTCGCTAATTCCTGGCTTGCAAACAGAAGATTGGGCAATCTGAGATAAATTGACAGCAGCTATCGCTGAGGGCGAGCAGTGTCAAGCAATGGTTGAAAACCCACTCAATTCAAGCGAAGATATGCCGTGAACTGAATGGGTTAATTATTATTTTAGATAGATTAATCTCAGCCTTTACCAGTCTGTAACCACTGAGCAAATCCCGCAGGTGCTTGAACTTGGCTGAGAATGGTGCGGAGAGCGTCGCCTTCGAGGACTTCTCGATCGAGCAACGCTTTTGTAGTGGATTCTAGCAGCTCCCGATTGTGCTCCAAGATGGCTTTAGCCATGCTGTTGGCACCGTCGATCGTTTGTTTAATCAGTCGATCGATCTCAATTGCGACATCACCACTAACAGCCCGACGAGTATTGGTATCTCCATCTAAGAACTGGGAGTTATTGCCAGCAAAAGCAATCGGTCCCAAAGTATCGCTCATCCCGTAGAGAGTAATCGCTTTTTCGGCGAGGTTAGTTGCTTTTTGGATGTCGTCGCTGGCACCTGTAGATACTTTGCCAAACACTACAGATTCCGCCGCCCGTCCGCCCAAGAGCGTCGCGATTTGACCGCGAATTTCGTCTTCCATCATTAGGAACCGATCTTCATCTGGCATTTGCAGCGTATAACCCAGGGCACCTACACCACGGGGGACGATCGAGATTTTCTCAACTTTACCGCGTCCGGTTATCAAGGCACCGACGAGAGCATGTCCGACTTCATGATAGGCGACGGTCTGCCGTTCGATCGGATTCAATACCCGCGAACGCTTTTCTAAACCGACCAATACCCGCTCGAATGCTAGCTCAAAGTCAGCCATCAACACTGCTTGGCGATTGTTCCGCGCTGCCATCAAAGCTGCTTCATTGACAAGGTTTGCCAAATCCGCTCCGGTTAAACCCGCCGTGCGCGCTGCTAATAATTCTAGATCGACATCCTCGCCCAACTTGACATTATTGGCATGGACAGTGAGAATCTGTGCTCTACCCAATCGATCTGGGCGGTCAACCACGACTTGTCGATCGAATCGACCTGGACGGCGCAAAGCTGGATCGAGGACTTCAGGGCGATTTGTGGCGGCAATCAGGATTATACCAGTGTTGCCGTCGAAGCCGTCCATCTCGGTGAGTAATTGATTGAGAGTTTGTTCGCGCTCATCGTTACCACCACTGGGATTCATGCCATTGCCGCGTGACTTACCGATCGCATCTAGCTCATCGATGAAGATGATACAAGGAGCTTGACGCTTGGCTTTGTCAAATAAATCCCGCACTCGTGAGGCACCCACGCCGACAAACATTTCGACAAATTCCGAGCCAGACATACTCAAGAATGGCACCCCAGCCTCACCCGCCACCGCTTTGGCGAGGAGCGTTTTGCCCGTACCTGGAGGGCCGACTAGTAATACACCTTTAGGAATTTTGGCTCCGAGACGGGTGTATTTGTCACTATTTTTGAGAAAATCGACGACTTCTTGCAGTTCTTGCTTGGCTTCATCGACTCCAGCAACATCGGCAAATTTAACGCCAGTTTTTCCTTGAGTATAAGTTCTCGCTTTGCTTTTGCCCACGCCCATTACTCCGCTGCTACCTTCAGTGTATTTGAGCAGCAAAGCACCAGCACCAACTGCGACTAATGGTGGTAAAACAACAGCTAGTAGTGTGCCCAACCAGGAGTCGGATGGAGGATTTTGAATTGTATATTCTACGCCATTTGCTGTTAATAGATCTGGCAAGCTTTCCGCAAGTAAATCAGGGATAGTGAAATAAGTTTCTGCACTATTTTCGTGACCAACGGTATACTCAATCCGGCTAGGGCTAATTGTTACCTTCGTAACTCGATTGGTTTTAACTGCTGCTAGAAAATCACCGTAAGCCTGTTGGGAAATAGTTGCCATCGTTTTATAAATAAAAGAGGAGATGGAGAGTAATACCAAATCTAGGTAACAGTTAAGCGTTCGACTATTAATGTATTCGAGATAGCTGTTGCTGATGTCTTTATATTAGGCGATGGGATGAGCCAACAGAAGTCGTGGTGCTACTCTAAATCTGGCGGTAAACCACACTAATAGAATCGCTTGGCGTACCAAGCAATTGCCTCAAGACAGTGCCAGCATTGCAAAGTATCTATTTAGCCTAGGCCTAAAGCCTAACTCGCATAGGTCACACTTGCAGCGACTTCATTCAACCAGGCATCTTGACTGACTGCATAAGCAATTCCAATCCCCGCAAAGGCATTTGCAACAAAACTTTTCTCAGTAAATTTGTAATTGATATGATTGGCGATCGACCAAATAAATACCGAAAATCCAAATACAATTAATAACGTGATCGTGAACGAAAGTGCTAAAATCTGGCTATCTCCTTGATTGGCATCTGCAACCCAAATCTTTGACCAATGGGAAGCAACCTTCCAGACAAAAACTCTACTGGCAGTACAGATATAGGCACCACTAAAGTAGGCAATGATTCCAGGGATACATTCGAGAGAACTGGGTTTAGACATGAGAGTTTGGGGATATGCTCGTGTTAGAAAATAGATCCACACAGAATATAGCTATTACTTGGATCGGTAATTTCACTTACATATTATTATTCCCAAATTACTAGCTACTATCGCCATCGATCGCGTTCTAGATCGTAAATAGCTTTTTCCCAATGCCAATCGGCAGATTTATCTGGATATCGGAGTCGAGATTGTTGGATTAGGCGATGAGCCGTCTTGTGCTTGCCACCCAGGAGCTTTAATAGTTTACGCTCTAGTTGTGGCTGTTGCGGCCGAAAGTTGCGACTGGTGTTGTCTCGTCTACCCAACCCGATTTGGTTACGTTGTCGCCAAGCAAAAAATAGTAAACAGATTCCGAGCAAAATCGCAGCACTAGCCATAAATTAAATTTTGATGTCTAAGATTAAATCCTAATGCCACAACTACTCTAGCTGAAGATCTGAGTATTCTCAATCCGTGAGAATACTCAGAGCCCCATCGATTACTTATTGTTCCAAATATTCTGCCAAAATGGACTCTTGGCATCAGATTTAGGTGGGACAGTTGGAAAATCGATCTTGCTATTGATATCGCGAATACTCCATCCAGTTAGATTTGCCAGATTACTCGCTGCCTGTTCTAAGCGGGGACGCAGAGCTTGTTGATATTTCTTACCAGCATCACAACTGAGATTGCCTTTGAATGGATGATTCATCACATAACGACCTTGGAAATTTTCTTGGTTGCCAGTTTCTTGAAACATCAGATCTTCAGGGAATTTATCGCGCGTATATCGAACGTGGATGCGGGTGATAAAAGCATTACTAGCAGGCATCGGACGGCGAAATGATGGATTTACAGGCATACTTTCACCATTATTTCCCCAAAATACTCCCGCATCTTTTAGTTCTGTTGCTGTTGGTGGCTCACTCGAACAAGGATCGCAGTTGCCAGTATCCCAGGCGTATTCCAAGAAGGCTACTTTCTTCTGTTCGCGCTCATATACTTTTTGGAATGCTGCTTTATAAAAGCTGCCAAACTCCGACTTAACATATTCAGGTATCTCCGTGCCAGTGGGGATTTTGACTGTCCGATAGTTAGTAAGTTCGGCACGTCCTTTGGGTGAAAGAACGTAGACAACTAAATCCTGTTCGCCACGGGAATTGATCATACCCAACCGAATTGGCAGCATGAATTTAGGCGACTGATAGGCGATTTGGAGCGGACGCAATACTTTTCCGCCAATTTTATTGAATTCTTTAATATTTATTTTAGCAACAAAGAATTTGAGCTTTTGTTTGATATATGGACTGAGTAATTCACTGGCACCCTTGGGAATGTTATAACCACTCCGCTGTAACCATGTTTCTAGTCCATTTGATTCTTTGGCACTGAGAATGACGATCTCATATTCATTAACTTTGAAGCGGTCTTCAACTGTAACACCCAGCTCGGCACTAGATTTTTTTGCCATTGTCGCAGGTGCCGATTGTGAGTTCGGAACACCGCCAGCCAGACTATCTAAATTAACTGATTCTGCAATCGAACAAGGATCTGGGTCAAAATATTCAACTAATCTTGGTTGGCTAAATGCATCTAATTTATCAATTGTCGAGCGTTTACCGACATGCACTTGTTCTCGTTTAATTGCTACCGGAACGGGCACCACCATTGCAAAATCTTTGATAGCTCCTTGAAAGTCATTTGCCATCGTGAGGATGGTTTTGTCGCCATTTCGAGCAATTACTACCTGGGAAGCTTTATTAAATAATTTGGCATCGGCACCGCCAACATAAAAGCCACAAAAAGCGATCGCTTGAGTCGCACAAGTCAGCACGAGCATACAGGCAAGGCAGAGACTAATAATGATTCTAGATATTTTCATGTTGATTGTTGTCTGAACTTAAATACCAATTGAACTGAGGTGCTGTCCCGATCTTATCGAACAGAATTGTCAGCGGTGAGATTGTAAACAGAGCAATAAATATTGCTTCATTAATGTAAAAGTAATTACGCAAAATAAATGCTAATCCGGCGATCGATCCAGCCCAGACAATTCGAGCCGATCGATCGTTGGGAATCGATCGCGGGTCGGTAATCATAAACAAGGTAAATAATAGCAGCGAACCGCTCATTAGTTTATGCAGGGATACATCCCATGTCCAGCCCAGCCAGATATTTCTACCGATTTCTAGTGCTGCATATGTACTGAAAAAAGTGAGGCTAGTATCCCAGCGACCTACGCGCTTGAGCACTATGCCTCCGAAACCAATAAACAAGAGTAAATACCACCAATCATCACCCCATTGTCCTGGGGAAATCCAGGCATCAGGAGTTAAAATTAAGGCAGTAATAATCCCGAAATTAGCTGGATTGAACCAATGTTTATTACCACTGGTAAAGATAAACTTACTGGCGATCGCTAGCATCGCAGCTAAGATCATCGTACTCACTCGATCGGCACGCAATAGCAATGCTAACCCCAGGCTAGTAATTAGGGCACTCTTGAGTGCGAGCAGAGGATTTTCGACAGGTTTAAATACAATTGTTAGGACTAGTTGGGTCAGACAACATGTTGTAATTAGAACTAGAATCAATTCTGGTCTAACCGACCAATCCCTGGTCGTAATTCCTAATCCCAAAAACGTAGCTAAAAAGAAGATCTGATAATCCCGCGAGTCGGCGAACATATTTTTGGTCGTGATGATGCTGTCATTTAAGATACAAGCTTTGGCGATCGAGTTCCCTAGTTATGATAAATAACTTTAGATTCCAATTTTACAGATAAGCTATGGATGAATTGAGCGTAAATAATAATCCAGCCGGAGCAACTCACTCGGCTCATTTCCCAGCATTGAAACGAATGCGCCAGTTGAGTCAATTGCTCGATGGGGCAATTGCGATTCCAGGTACCAAACAGCGAATTGGCATCGATCCAATTTTGGGATTGATTCCTGGTGGTGGCGATACGGTGAGTGCGGCATTATCTGGATACATTATTGTTGAAGCTGCCCGCATGGGCTTACCACGCAAAGCATTGATTCAGATGGTAATGAATCTGGCGATAGATACGGTAGTTGGTTCGGTGCCAGTAGTCGGCGATATCTTCGATGTGGTTTCCAAAGCCAACTTCCGCAATATGCAAATTGTCGAAAGTCATGTAAAAATACCCCTAGTTCGCACCAAACCCGATCGATTGTTCATTGGTTTATTAATCATTGGACTAATTACTTTTGCGCTAGCTGTTGGCTTTATCACCGTTGCGATTTGGAAGTTTGTGTTGAATTTAATCTGAGTAGTCGATCTCCCTCGCAATGGTTGCGGTAAAATAAGGGTTGAAAGTTCCTGGCAATCGATCGATTATGGTAGAAGAGTCTCCAGAAAGTGTAGTCCCCGCAGCTAAAGCTAAATCCGCAGGGAAAAAAGCGAAACCAGCCGCCACCGAAGCAAGCGCACCTGCAACCGATACTCCAAGTGCCGACACTGCCACACCCGCAGAGGCAACTCCACCCAGCGCGGAAAAGAGCGTACCTCCTAAGAAGGAGAAGCCGCCCGCAGTCGAAGCTAAACCTTTCATCGAATTTATCGAGCAAGACTATCTACCAGCACTTACTCAAGTCCTCGTCGAGAAAGGAATCACCGATCTCCACGTCGCTCTAGAGCAGGCTAAAATCGCCGTCAAGGGCTTTGAAACAGAGCCAGCTTGTAGTCAAGTGATCGGTAGTTGGGCTGACGGTAAACGTCAATTTAACATTTACTTTTTTGAGGATAATATTCAGGGGAAACGGGCGATTTCCTGTGTCGATCGAGCCAGTAAATCCAGCACGATCGAATCATTCCTGACCGACGAGCGGAAAATTACCCTAGATCTACTAGTCTCAGGATTAGTGCTGCGACTCAATAGCCAAAAATGGTTGCTGCGGAATTAGTAGATAGTAAACTGCACCCGTCTATTTCTGGGGCGGAAAGGGAGATGTGTAGGTTGGGTTGAAGAATGTTGGCGTAGCCTTTTTTGCTGAAGCAAACGCTACGCGAACGGAACGAAACAACCCAACACACCCAACCTGTTTCTTGGGCGGGAAGGGAGTAAACAAAGATAAAGCTTTACTTGTGTAAATGCCGATCTGTTAGAATCTAGGGTGTATGAGGTGTTTTGGACACAGGTAAATTGCACCAGCTTCGATCCGATCTGCCAGCTTCAACGACGCAGATCGATCGATGTCACAATTTTGGATCGGTTATTTATGATGATGGAAACTAGTACCCAGTCACTGCGATCGCGCCAGCACATTCTAATTCAGCGGCTTGCCGATGCGATCGAAACTGTCTGGGCACAGCACCTAGATCTCTCGCCCTATCATCTCCCTTCAGACTTGGGCTACGTGGAAGGGCGACTGGAAGGGGAGAAACTAGTCATCGAAAATAAGTGCTATCAAACTCCTCAATTTCGGAAACTCCATCTCGAACTCGCTCAAGTTGGCAAGAATCTAGATATCTTGCACTGCGTGATGTTTCCGCATCCTGACTACGCACTGCCGATGTTTGGCACGGATATCGTTGCAGGGCGGGGTCAAATTAGTGCGGCAATTGCCGACTTATCGCCACTCAATGCCCAGCGAGTATTGCCTGAAAACTATCAGATTCCACTCCATCAATTACCCGCCCACAACTTCAGTCAACCCCGCGATTTACCCGATTGGGCGGATATTTTTTCAGAGTTTTGCTTCTTTGTGCGCCCGACTAGTCCAGAGGAAGAACAGTGGTTTCTCGATCGAGTTACCGCGATGCTGACGATCCACTGTCAACAAGCGGCGGTAGCGATTCCAGTCAATAGTCAAGAACGCGCCGAGATCGTCGCCGCGCAAAATTACTACTCTACCAAGCAGCAGCAAAACGACAAAACCCGTCGGGTGTTAGAGAAAGCTTTCGGTACGGAATGGGCGGAAAACTATATGACAACAGTGCTCTTTGATAGTTAATAGACACAACAATCCTATTTGATTTACTCGTCGTAACGTTAACCTGTAGGGGCGGTGCTTCATGCCCGCCCTCTAGGGTTTACAGACGGACAAATCTTTTTCGGTAGGTTTGGTTGCGGATGGAATCGCGCTGAGGTTTCCTCAGCGTGCGTTCCACCAAGCAGAAGAATGAAACCCAACATTTCTAAAGTGTTTGAGTGCTTGTTGGGTTGTCTCGTTCCGAGAGGCTTCGCCAACGCTATCGCTCTACCCAACCTACCAATTTTGGTCGCTCTAGGAGTTTTGTCCGTCAATCAGGTTCACACTTGTAGTCCAAGCGGTTTTAACCGCTGACGGATCTAAACTTTCGACGATCGCATCACAAGCCACTCGGACACCATCCTCCGCTTGAATTAGCTGGCCAATTTCTGCGGCTTTAGTCGCATATTCAGGATTTTCTAACAGTACTTTTAATTCCCGAGCGACTTTTGACGCGGTGTATGCCGCACGATCGATCGTCCGCGATGTCCCCAATCGTTCCACCCGTGCCGCATTGTCTGGCTGATCGTAACTGTAGGGTACAATTAGCGTCGGCACACCAGCGCGCAAGGCTTGAGCCGTCGTACCAATGCCGCCCTGATGGACGATCACACAGGCGTGGGGGAAAATTTGGGAGTGGGGGACATAATCGATCGCGATCGTATCTGCGGGTAAATTAACTGGTGGCGGATTCTTGCCAATTAATAACACAGCTCGACGGTTTAACTGTCTAGCTGCTGCGATACTTTCTTGGTAAAAGGTGCCAGGAATCATCACGATTGCCGAACCCAATGTAAACACAATCGGTGGTTCACCTGCGGCTAAAAATGCCTGGAGTGCTGGTGAAAGTGCCACATTCAGATCGTTGCCATCGTAAAATGGAAACCCAGCGAGTGTAGTATTCCGCTCCCAGTCTGACTGCGGCGGTGCAAATAGGCACGAAAACATTGCCAACACCAAACAGGCAGAAGATCGATCGACTAATGGATTTTGATAGATTTGGGATAATTGCAGTTCTGTTCTGAGTTGATAAATTGGTTCTGCCCAAGATTTAGTAATTGCCTTGAATAGTTCAATCATCCGCTGATTAACTGGTCGTCCTAATCCCCGTAACTTTTCTAAAAATTGCGCCAGTGGTAGTGATGGATCTTGTGCTGAGTGAAAAGCGATCGGGGCAAGTGCTAATGAGATCCAGGGAACACCTAATTTCTCGGCAACTAAAGGAGCTGCATAGACAATATCGCCAGCGATAATCAGATCTGCATCTTGAGCACTATCGAGCAGATCTGTATAGGTATCGCGTAAATTTGGCATCAGCAACTCTCGGACACAATATTCCGAACCTGTTTTTACGTCTTTAATGCGAGCGATCTGTGTGGGAGTATCCATAATTGTCCCATCAGGACGCATTGGATAAAATTCAAAGCCTAATTGTGTAATAAGATCTTGATATTCGGCCATGGCTGCAAACACGATCTTCTGCCCACGGTGGTGAAGTTCCCTCGCGATCGCAATTTGAGGATACAGATCTCCCAAAGAGCCAATTGTTGTGAAAACAATTTTACTCATTATTGTTTAGGTTAGTATTGTAATGTAATTTCAAGTAAGTTAGATTGCCCCATACAATTCACTATTTTGAAAGCTAGTTAGAAAGCAATTATCTGACAAGTTTCTTCTGGTTTGACAGTGTTTGAGATATAGATGAGTTGCTAAAATCAGGTCGGTATCCAGTGCTTTTTCGGCAGCTTCTACAAGAGTATGAAAATACATAGGATAGTCGTCTCCTAAATACTCCTTGACAGCAGGTAGCGGATTAATTAATAGTGGTGTCGATCGCGCAATGCATTCAACAATGGCATTATTCGCACTAGTATCATACAAATCTATAAAAGCAATATTCATTGATAATAAATTATCGTACTCATCGTTAGAGACATAATCGATTGAGATCGTATTTGCTTGATAGATTTGCTCTATTTCCAGCTTGTAGATTCTCGCTTCTAATTTTAGCAAGTTGGCAAATGCGGACGCTTCTAAGTCGAAGAAAGATCCAATTCGCACCTTTTGATAGCCCAGGGGATTATTTTGAGCCAGCGGTAACTGATAAATGGAATTGAGTTTGCGTAACCACCAGCCAACCTGCACAATTTTTTTCTGGGGATTGGTGATAAATCGATCGAAGTCAAAGATGCGATCGGGAATTTCAGTAGGATGAGTTAGTACTGAGACTGGTTTTCCAGTCTGTTCTCTCAGCCATTTAGCATGGTAGTCAGATAATGCAAACAATCCCAAACAATGTGGTATGCTAGCCTGCCAAATCTCTTTGGCAAATAACTTTTGGGGCGATCTGTGGTGATAATTAAACCAGATCGGCATCGATTGGGGATTGTGGAGAAATCCTACCCAAGGCTGCTGATAAGGCACGAGCTTCTTTTCCACTGAGGTAGCAAATCTTTCAAATACGCCATCTGTTCGCATTTTTGCGAGAATCCGCTCAGAACGTTGTCCCAATTGTTCATCTTGAAACAGAAAGTTGTCTTCTAAATAACCATCAAAGAAGACTCCGCGAGGATTGTGGAGGGATTTGAGGGATCCAATTGCGAAGTTCCAGCCACTGCGATGCCCGCCAAAAACTCGTTGGTTGCCAAGATCGATCTTGCCTGTAGCGGGATGAGCAGATTCAGTGGTGGCAAATGAAGTATATTCTGGTTTAATTACTTTGACCAAACCCAGATGTTGATAGTAGCAAGTCAGATCTGTTGCCTCAAAATCTAGTGAAAGCGATCGATTGTAATATTCTAGAGCTTCCTCAATTTGGTTTTGCCCTAGTAGTAAATTAGCTAATTGTTGGCAAGCAGGTAAATGATTTGGGTGCGATCGCAATATTTCTCGATAGTGAATAATTGCCTGCTCAAAGTCACCCTGGAGCTGTAAACTATGAGCTAATTCAAATTGAGGCGCAGCTAAGTTATTGTCTGAATTTGATAATCGATCCACGATCTTTTCCCCAGTTACTAATCTTCAGGTAATTCTCTAACTTAAACTTAATTAGCTCAGTTCAGATACAATTTCAGCTTTTCAGCCAAAACTCGAATATATGGTTCTTTTAATAAATTAGTATGATCCCCTGGCAAAGTGTGAATTTCAACTCCGTCACTGACTTGTTTACCCCAACCCAGATCTGAATGTAATGCTCGTGCTAGTGGTTGCACACTGGCACGAAACAGCACAACTTTTCCCTGATAAGCTGCTCCGGTATAGTTCTCCGCCGCTTGAAAATTGGTGGCTAGCACTTTTAGATATTCAGGTGGCAAAGGTGTCGCCCACCGATCGAGCAGGAATTCCATATCCCTGTTTTCTCTATGCTGGTATAGTGTCCGAAACACGATTCGATCTGTAATGTATTTTATTCGTTCTGGCATTCTTAGTCGATAAAGATTCTGGAGATGAATTTCGATAACTCGAATGAATGGAGGACGAACTTCTACGAAGCTGGGTGCAGGATTATCGATCGATGCGAGTAAACCAATTGTTTCGCCTTGGCGTTCGAGCTGGCAGGCAATTTCAAAAGCTACTAATGCCCCAAAAGAATAGCCAGCCAGGAAATAAGGACCATGGGGTTGAACGGTTTGGATTTCGCGGATATAGCTAGCCGCCATATCTTCGATCCGAGTCAATGGGCCTTGTTCGCCATCTAATCCCAAGGACTGCAAGCCATAAATCGGTTGTGCGGCCCCTAAATGGGCGGCAAGGGGATAATACTCCAAAACATTGCCACCGACGGGATGAGCGCAGAATAAGGGCGGTTTGGAACCACGAGCGGCGATCGGGACTAGGGATGACCAGGTTGTCGATCCTGGTTGGCGCAAGATTGTCGCTAGCTGTGCGATCGTCGGTGAGTGAAACAACGTCGCTAATGGCAGATTTTGGTTAAACGTTGTGCCAATTTCAGCAAATAGCCGAACGGCTAGGAGTGAGTGCCCACCCAGGTCAAAGAAATTGTCACTGGTACCGATCGATCCAATTCCGAGCACTCGCTCCCACATTTTGGTTAGTTGCAGTTCTAATCCATCTGTGGGGGTGACAAAGGTTGAGGCTGGTTCTAAGCTAGTTCGTTCTGGGATGGGCAGGGCGCGTCGATCGATCTTGCCATTCGCCGTGAGGGGAAGGGTTTCGAGCAGCACAAAGACTGCTGGAATCATATATTCAGGTAGTTTGTCCCTGAGGAAACTCCGGCACTCATTCGGCGTGGGAGCGGAATCTTGGTGCGGTACGATGTAGGCAATTAGGCTGCGATCGCCTGGATTTATCTCTCTCGCCATGACCACCGCTTGGCTGATGGCGGAGTGTTGGGACAAAGCTGTCTCTATTTCGCCCAGCTCGATCCGAAAGCCCCGAATTTTGACTAAATCATCGATCCGCCCCAGAAATTCGATCTTGCCATCGCTTGAGTAGCGGGCAAGATCGCCTGTTTGATAGAGGCGGGCAGATGTTGCGGTTGAGAAAGGGTGGGAGATGAATTTCGCTGCGGTTAAGTCAGGGCGGTGGAGATAGCCTCGGCATAATCCAGCTCCACCGAGGTATAGTTCTCCAGGTACGCCAATGGGCACTGGTTGGAGTTGATGGTTGAGGATGTAAGTTTGGGTGTTGGCGATCGGTCTGCCGATCGAGATTAGTGTTTCATCACTGCTGGTTACTGACTTAGTTGCACTTACTTGGTAAATCGTAGACCAAATCGTGGTTTCAGTTGGCCCATACAGATTCCATAATTCGCTCCCAGTTGCGAGAATTTGGTGCGCTAGTACAGCGGGTAAGGCTTCACCACCGCATAATGCCTTCAGGGGATATGAGCGATCCCATCCGCCAGCTAATAGCAATTGCCAAGTAGCTAGAGTTGCTTGCAGGATAGTAGTCTGATACTGCTGGAGCGTGGCTAAGAGTAAGTTGGCATCGATCGCAATTTCACGAGTTACGATGACTACTTTCGCCCCGACGATCAGTGGTAGATAAAGTTCGAGGGCGGCAATATCAAAGGAAATAGTCGTCACAGCCGCTAAAGTATCTTCTGGCTTGATGCCTGGAGCATGGCGCATGGATAATAAAAAGTTAACCACGTTGCGATGTTCGATCGCGACTCCTTTTGGTTGTCCGGTAGAACCAGAAGTGTAGAGCACATAGGCTAACTGCTGGGAGTGGCAACCACGGTCGATATTCTCTGGGCAATAATCTTCACCCTGCTGCCAATCGAGATCTAAGCAGACCACCTGAGCCAAATCTGACGGAATCGCCGCTAATAGCTCCGATCGAGTCACCAAAATCTCCACCCCAGCATCAGCCAACATAAAACCCAATCGAGCTGGCGGATAACTTGGATCTAGTGGCACATAAGCCCCCCCAGCCTTCAAGATCCCCAGTAACCCCACGAGCAGCTCGATCGAGCGTTCCACCAAAATTCCCACCAGCACATCGGCAGTAACACCGATCTGGTGCAATCGATCGGCGAGTTGATTGGCTTGACAATTGAGCTGGCGATAGGTAATTTGTTTTGCTCCAAAGATCGCAGCAACGGCATTAGGCGTGCGTTCGACTTGGGCTTCAAACAATTGATGGATACAGGTGTTGGGGTAGTCGTGTTGGGTCTGATTCCACTGGACCAGAATTCGATCTTGTTCGGCTGGTGTTAGTAGCGGTAAATTGCCAATACACTGGGTGGGATTGGTGACAATATCCGTCAGTAAAATTTGGAAATGCTCAACCATTCGCTCGATCGTCTCTGGTTCAAATAGATCGGTGTTGTACTCAATGCCGCCCTGGATGCCTGTAGTAGTTTCTTCGAGGTTGAGGGTGAGGTCGAAAGTGGAGATGCCTCTACGATGGACTTCGATCGGTGTAACGGTCACATCTGGTATCGACCAATTTTCGTTGGTGATGTGCTCGAAGATAAACATCACCTGAAATAGCGGCGAACGGCTTAAGTCTCGCACTGGATTTAGAGCTTCAATTAGTCTTTCCAAGGGCAGATCTTGATGAGCATAGGCTCCTAAAGCTACTTGCTTGACCCGACCCAATAATTCTTGAAAACTGGGATTGTGCGCGAGATTAGTTCGCATTACTAAAGTATTGATAAAACAGCCGATCGATCCTTCAATCTCCATCCGGTTGCGTCCAGAAATCGGCGTACCCACAAGGATATCTTCCTGTCCGCTGTAGCGATAGAGTAGGGTCTGAAACGCCGCCAAGCAGGTCATAAACAGGGTGACTCCCTCTTGCTGACTGAGAGATTGGAGATCTGACCACAGGGTTGGGGGTAGGGCAAACGATCGATACCGCCCTGCATAAGTCTGAACTGGAGGGCGCGGTCGATCTGTTGGTAATTGCAGAATCGGCAGGATCCCACCTAACTGCTGTTGCCAGTAATCGAGTTGAAATGCCAGGATCTCGCCCTGGAGTCGCTGACGTTGCCAGACAGCAAAGTCAGCGTACTGGATTGTTAGCTCACTCAGGGGTGATGGTCGATCGTTGGAGAAAGCTGTATAAATATTCGCCAGTTCTCGCCAAAAAATCTCGATCGATAAACCATCGCAAATGATATGGTGGATCGCGACAATGATCTGATGAACCGCTGGCGCAAGCCGAATTAGTTTGACTCGGATCGCCGGACTTTGAGCCAAGTCAAACGGCTGTTCTGCTAGCTGCGTAAATTGTCGTCGCGCTTCAGGCTCTCGATCGATTTCTGGTAACTCTTGGAGATCGATAATTGGCAAGCTAAAAGTCAGATCTCGATCGATCGATTGGATTGATGTTCCAGCTTGAATCGGAAAAGTTGTTCTGAGAATTTCATGCCGTCGAATTAATTCACCAAAGCTGCGTTCTAGCACGCGGACATCGAGCTGCCCCTCCAAGCGAAAAGCGATCGGCAAGTTGTTGACAAAAGTACCAGGTGCTAGCTGCTCCATAAACCAAAATCGCTGCTGGGCAAAGGAAACAGGCATCACACCATCTCTTGCGACTGGCTGAATTGACGACCCTTTACGAGCAGTACTCAAAGCCGATCGAATTGTGTTCCAGAGCTGTTGCTGACTTTGGGTAGTGGGAGATCGATCGTTTGAGGACATTGCGATATCGGTTTTAAGGAATAGGAGATAGGGGCTAGGGGATAGGCAACAATTCCAAACTCAAACTTATTTCCATATATCGTAGGGGCGGGTATCTTGTCGTTTTTTTATGCCGAGGAAACCCCCGCATAAAAACGCAGCTTTATGCTAGAAATACTCGCAACGCATCATTAAATGTTGAACGAACCCGCCCAACCCCACCAGCAACAATCAATTATTGGTGGGAAATCGATAAAATATCTTGACTTTGGAATTGTCCGTTGGTAGGGGCAATTCATGAATTGCCCTACCAACTGGTGGGCTATTTAATCTTCATTTTAATCGATCTTTCCTGCAAGTTTTCCGCATAACTTTGAGCATAATTAATGGTCGATCGATCTCGATTCAAAATATTCTGATGTAGCTGTTCGAGAATACCTCGATCGTAATTCAGCTCCTTCCACTTCTCATAAGCAATCCCATAACCCAAATATTTCCAGATATCAGCATTACTTTGTTCGGCATAACCATAAGGTTCTAGTAAAATAATGGGTGTAGCCGATGCCAGTGAATCAATTAGCGTGCCACCCCCTGGCTTACTGATAATTGCTTTACTCTGCCTTATCACATCAAATAGTTCGTGATACTCTGGTCTATTTCTAAAGTTTGATGAATTATTCACTTCACCGAACGGTGGGAATTCAGGTTGTTCATTCGGAGATTGCAGCCACGGCGACCAATTTGGATCGACCATAAAGTAGCGATTATTTGGATTGGTGTGAGTGCTTTCGGCAACCTCATAAGCCACAATATCTAATGAAATTTCGCTCTGTTCTAATTCTGCAATTTTATTAGTATATGTACCAATGCCCCAGCCACCACCGTGGATCACAAATCGATTAGACCTTGCGGCATAAGGGATTGGCGATTCAGTCGTAACAGGCAGTTCATAGTCCAGCTTTTTCTCACTCCAATTCCACAGCCAGATCTCTCGATCGTGTTCATTGAAATTGCTATAACTTTTAAATGTGGCTGAAACATCAGCATCAATTCGACACAGATTGACACTCACTGGTTGCGGTGCTACTTGCTGGCGATATTTTTCAATAATCGGCATCCAGAATCCAGACCACACAATAAAGTTAGATCTACTTTCAGCTTCCCAACTATTCAAAATAGCATTAACTAACTCATCATCTAGACTAAATTGAATATCTTTAGTCATCTTATGTCCCATCAAAGCCATCGCAAAGTTCTTGTGATAAGCTTGCTTGTGACTTTTGAGCTTCTGTTGACTTTCTAGTGTATAAAGATGCTCTAGGATTACAACATCTGTGTGTAGTTGCTGTTGTTGCAACTGATAATTGAGCAACAATGCGGGAATATATACTCCGAGGGCAACCCCAGAGCAAAGAATTGTGACTGTTGGATTGGTTCGATCGAGCATTAGATTACTAGTGAGTTTTTTTCATTTGCTGTAATACTTCGCTAAACTTTTCAATCGATTTGAGATACGAAAAATCTAGCTTTTCAAAATCAATTTCCAGATCGAGCTGACTTTCTACTTCCAGCATGAATTCCATCATCTGTAAGGAATCTAGTCCAATATCTTCGATAATATCTGCGGAATCAGCTAGCTGTGCTGCTAAGCCAGGTACACCCTTGATTTTTTCTAAAATTAGTTTAATTTCTTGGATCACGATCGTTTACCTCTGGGTGATTGGTGTTGTGGTTTGAGAGTTGGACTTTAATTGCTTGAGATCGATCTTCCCCGTTAATGTTGTGGGCAATTTTGGGTGAATTTGAACATGTTTAGGCACCATGTATTTCTCCAAGTGCAGGGAACAGTATGCTAGTATGTCTGACTCTGTTAATGCCGATTCTACTGATAGAACTACCGCAACTTCGATCGCCTGACCTAAAAATTCATGGTCTACTCCAAACACAGCTACTCGATCGATTCCAGCTAGTTCGCACAGGATATCTTCAATTTCTTTGGGACTGACTCGCTCTCCACCTGTCTTAATTAAATCGTCTGTTCTCGCGATAAAATAAAAGTAGCCTTCCTCATCCATTTTGAATAAATCTTGAGTGTGTAAGATTCGATCGCCTTGACTAGTTGTTTCCAAAACTTTGGCAGTTTCTTCAGGTAGATTCCAGTATCCTTTCATCACATTGGAACCACGGACTATCAATTCGCCGACTGTACCTGGATCGCTAATTTTGGTACCATTTTCATCGACTAAATACACTTCGGTATTGGGCATCGCTTTACCAACAGAATTAGGTCGAGTCAGAACTTGTTCGGGTGATAAATACAGTACTCTTTTACACTCAGTCAATCCGTACATGGAGTAAATCTTAGTTTGTGGCAATAATTTACTCAGTCTCAATAGATGGTTGGGCGGAAAGGCTTGTCCGGTGCTAGTTAGATATCTCAAGCTAGAAAAATTGTATTGCTCCAAATTTTTCACCTGCAAGAAGATACTAATGATTGTTGGTACTAACGGCAAGCCAGTAACGCGCTCTTTATTTACCAGCCCAATTAATTGGAATGGATAAACAAATGATTTTTCGAGAACAACTGTACCGCCAAATTTAAACGGCATCAATAGATTGTAAAGACCATAATCAAAAGATAGTGGCAAACAATTTAAAATAATATCATCACAGGTATTTCCCAGGTATTCAATGATAGAATTAGCTGCTGAAACTATATTTAGATGACTCAGCATGACACCTTTGGATTTTCCTGTAGAACCAGATGTATAGATTAAGATACATAAATCTATGTCGATCCAAGTATTTTGTGGTCGTTGAGATGAGGATCGATCGATTAACTCCCAAAAAGAATGATTAGCCAAAGTTTCAACGTTTCGATTATTGTCGATCGATATCGTCTGAAGATCGGTACAATTACCTTGATAGTTCAATCCCAACTTACTGTCAGTAATTAAAAATCTAACTTGACAATCATTGAGGATATAGTCTAATTTTCTGGCTTTGGTTTGGGAATTAATTAATACAAATACTCCCCCAGCTTTGAGAATACCAAAAATAGAAATAACTGCTTCCACAGAGTTATCTAAGTAGATCGCTATTCGTGGGCGTTCGCGTAGCGTCTGCCCTCGCAGAAGCCTCTCCCCTGGAGAATCGAGCTTTTGCAATCCTAACTGTAGCAAAGCATTGCCCAGCCTGTTAGCAAAGTTGTCAAGCTCCAGATAAGTCAATCGCTGCTGCTGAAAAATCAGGGCTTCTTTATTGGGTGTTCTGGCAGCAGTTTGTTCTAAAAATTCATTTACTAGCACGATCTTTGCCTGTCTCAAATACCACGAGAATATAACAAACTGCACTTGGAGCAGACAGGCATCAAACCGCAGGTATCGACTGTCTCTCTGACTTTGGTGAATTTATCACTATGCCAAACGTCGGCAACACTTTCAGTGGCTAAATCTCCGACGGCAAATTCTGGAAAGAATTTACAAGAAACGACTTCTCCCCCAGGGAAAATATCCATACGATTTTTGATCGCTAGACACTTCGTTTTATTTTGAGCGGGTTTATCACTGCCCAAAATAAAATCTTTGATTTCATCAATACCCACTGCGGGATTATAACGAAGCTTGACTTTCCAGGTTCTGTCATTAACTCGATTGAGTTCTGTGATTAATGGATCGATGAGATCTGGATTGAGTTTATATTTATAAGCATACCAACTCGGCCTGCCCTGTTCGGTTGGCAAAAAGTCTAAATGATCGGTAAAATATCGATCCATTTTACCCGAAGTTTCATCTGACAAATACCAGAGAAAGCTTAGATAAACAGTATCGACACCTTTTTTCTCCCAAAATTCTAGCAGCTCGTATAAACGATCGACCATTTGCTCGGTAATCACACAATTAATCAGGATTTCACCTTTGTATGTTCCCAGTCGCTTCTGTTCGAGCAGCAGATCGATTCCGTGCATTGTTTTGGCATAACTGCCCTTGCCTCGGATGCTATCATGCTCTGCTTCAAAGCCCTCAACGGCGATGTACATTTCGAGTTGTTCGGAAATTCTCAACAGCGATGACAATTGCTTCTCGATCCAAATTCCATTGGTGCAAATCGATGTCCAGCGCGGATCGCGTTCGAGTAAATCGACTAATTTATCCCAGTTTTGATAAATCAACGGCTCACCACCCCAGAGAAAGACATTTGATTTAACCGATTGAGTTGCATCAAATACTTTCTCAATTACCGCCAGATCGACATCTTCATTTTGCTCGGCTTTGTCTAGATTATGATGATGCCCATCTTCATTCCATTGATAGCAATGTTGACAGCGGAGATTGCAGCGATTTGTAAGTTTAAACGCTATTTCTTCAGGGAGTGCTCTGACTGAATAATCAGATGAGATTTTGTCTCTATTGCCTGCCAAAAATCCAGGCACGATTCGCTTCATCTTTTCAAAGGCAATTCGATCGACATTGACATCAGATTTAGGTTTCATCGCGGCTTCCCATACTGGCATTAGATTGACAGGGTACCAAATAGCCTAAGGTTAGCTTTGATACTTGAGTCTGAACAATAATTTTAAATTGCAACAATGCTACCATAACAATCTAAAATTCACTGTGATCTAAGCACGTCATCAGCAATAATAGTTCGAGGATTGACCGATCGTTTCCAAAATTTAGAGGTACGATCGACATGACAGCCCAGATATGGTGTAGCTTGGATCGTAAGTCGTGTATTTAACATTCAGTATCAGCCTCACCAATGAAAAATCACCCAGTCCACCGCATCCAGTTGGCGAATGGTATTACAGTTTTGACGATCGCCAATCCGACTGCTGATATCGTCGCTGGGCGATTTTTTATTCCGGCGGGGAGTCGGTGGGAAGCACCAGCACAAGCGGGATTAGCGCAATTGCTGACATCAGTATTGATGAAGGGGACAGAGCGTTTGTCGGCGTTGGAAATTGCTGACAGGGTAGAATCCGTGGGAGCTGGACTCGGTGCAGATACAACAACTGACTACATCAAGCTGAGTCTGAAGACGGTGAAGTCAGATTTGGTGGATATCTTTAAACTAGCGGGGGAAATCCTCAGAACGCCGAGTTTCCCCACAGCGCAGATCGAACTCGAACGCAAGCTGATCCTCCAAGCGATTAAATCCCAAACAGAGCAACCGTTTAATAATGCCTATCGTCAATTGCGAACGGCTCTGTATGGCACACATCCCTACTCCCGATCGACCCTCGGAACTGCGACAACGATGGATCGAATCACCCGTCAGGACTTGGTTGATTACCATCAGACTCATATTCGACCCGATCGACTAATCATCAGCCTTGCCGGACGAATTACCCCAGCAGAGGCGATCGATCTCGTCACAGAAGTATTTGGCGACTGGAAAGTACCTGAAACTGCACCGCCAATCCTCACACAGCAAAGTGTGACTACTATTCCCCAGTATCAAGTAGAGCAGCAATCGACTCAACAGGCGATCGTGATGCTGGGCTACCTCGCGCCTGCTATTCAAGATCCCGACTGTATTGCCCTCAAATTAATCGATAGCTATCTCAGCAATGGCATGTCCAGCCGTCTATTCGTCGAACTACGGGAAAAGCGGGGACTAGCTTATGATGTGTCGGCATTTTACCCCACCAGACTAGATACTTCCCACTTTGCTGTCTACATGGGCACAGCCGCCGCCAATACCCAGGTTGCAGTGAGTGGATTGCGGGCGGAAGTCGATAGGCTGTGCCTAGAAACGCTCTCAGCCGCCGAACTCCAAACCGCCAAAGATAAGCTGCTCGGACAGTATGCACTAGGCAAACAAACTAACGGACAACTAGCCCAAACATATGGCTGGTACGAGCTACTTGGATTAAATGTGGATTTCGATCGGGAATTCAGTGCAGCCATCCAGCAACTAACACCAACAAACATTCAAACCGTCGCTGATAGGTATCTTAGCGATCCGTATGTGTCGATCGTTAGTCCAGAAATTGCCGTAAGCAGCTAGACTCCAATATTTATTAGTAGCTGTAGGTTGGGTTGAAGAATGAAACCCAACATTTCTAGGGTGCTGGTGAATTAGTTGGGTTTTGCTCCGCGCAACCCAACCTACAGATCTGACTAATAATAAGTTTAACTATCAACTATCAATTATCAACTACTCTCCAGATATTTCCCCAGTACTCTCTGGATATCCGCATGAGCAATTGGCTTGCTGAGAAATTCATTCGCACCGATAACTTTTGCGCGCATGCGATCGAACAAACCATCTTTTGCAGTCAAAATCACGACGGGAATATCCTTGAGTGAAGGCGTGCGCCGAATTTGTTGGCAGATTTCATAGCCATTTGCCATTGGCATTAATAAATCTAAAAAGATTAGATTTGGTTTGTGTTTGATTAAAGTGGTCATGATTTTAAGTGGATCTTGAACACCGTACGATCGATAGCCCTGCTCGGTCAAAAATTGCTCTAGATTTTTACAGATCGAGATACTATCGTCAATACAAGCAATTAATAGTTTAGATCGATCGATGGTTTGACTGGGAATTTCTTTGGAACGGATTCGATCGAGTTGCGATTGGGGAAACAGGCAAAGATCGATCGAACCCGATTTCAACAGCGGCAAAATATCCTTGGTAAAATTCAACAAGCTTTGTCGCCGATCGATTGCGAGATTTCGGAGCGATTTATTGCCATCGATCGATTGTAATATTGGTGATAAATTATCGATGTTTGGAAGCATGGGCAACGCTTGGGATCGATCTATGGTCGGAAATCTGCTGGGAAAATATTCGGCTAGTCCCGCATCAGACCACTCACGCCAAGATTCGATCGCCGTGACTAGGAGTGGCTGAAGATCTAATACTGGTAAATTAGGATTCAGTTTATGCTGGTCTGGATCGATCTCAATCAGTTGATAGGATAACTGACTGCTAGTACATTGACAAATCTGAATCAGATCGAATAAAACTTCGATTGTTGCCAATTTTTGGGCAAGCAAATAGGATTTGGTTAATATTTTTCCAGGCGCACTGACACTTTTGGTCGGGAGTGCCAAAGTAAAATTGGCTAGCTCCAAATTCCGTTGCCAGCGAGTAAGTGGATCGATCCCGCCACTCACCCAGGCGAGAGATCCTAGATTGAAAGAAAACATTCGACTCGGCTCAGAGTCGATTTGGACGATCGCATTGCCGCTAAATGATTTTAGTTTAATATCTTTGAATAGGTTAATTAGATCTCGGAACTTGAGCTGCTGCCGATCGACTTTTTCCAATCTATTTATACTCACTAGAATTAGATACTCCTCGATCGAAGACCGAAAATGCAGTTTTTGAATTAAAAGTTTTATACTAAAAAATTCAACAAGCTGTGAGCACACATTTCACCACTGCATCCACCCTGACGGAATCCGTCATGCAGTGTACGATCGCTCGTTGTACTAGCTGATACAACGAGCGAGTGCGGTTAAAGAAATGTGGCTGCTGGCTATGCTGGAAGACAAGTACCGTCGATAATTTCAAACTGTACTTATCTATACCCATTAAATATCAACCAGTTTCCTTGTGCAATACTTTATGCCAAATTTGAACGGCTATATCAATCTACTTACGCATGATGCTCGATCGTTAATTTAGACTGTCAGTATATCTACATAATTAATGATTTCTTGTGTGTATTTGGCAGTTTACGAGCGATCTGTTATCTTAAATGTGACACACGCACTCAGTTACTACTCATGTTAATATATATCATTTGATATATAAATTTAATCGGCTATTAACTTAATATCAGTTTAAATTAGTCTCTAAGCCGAGATTTGGAGCAGGGTGCAATACGAGAATTAGTACAATGGACAAGTTTAATTATCCACGCCCGATTGTCGGACTCATGATTGCTGCCATCCTGGGTTTAGAAATAATTTTGCCCCATGAATATATCATCGGATATTTTTATGTGGTGCCAATTCTATTTGCAACCTATAGAATCAATGCTCATTGGGGCAAATGGGTGACAGTAATTGCTGTCTGTCTGACACTACTATATTGTTTTGACGTTCAGCATCCACAGCTAGTGATGATTCCGGCGGTGGCATTGTTCAATCGTATCCTAGCCGTTTTGGCTTTGATTGTTGCTTATCTGCTCAGTCGAGGAGTTCGCAGCTATGGCGAACTGGTGGCCAATCACCAAGCAGAGATTGCTTTCCAAGCCAACATTGCCCAGTTGAAAACAGATTTTGCAGCTAGTCTCGTTCACGATCTCCAAACACCATTAATCGGCGCAATCGAAACAATTAATGGATTGGCACACGGTGACTTTGGAGCCGTCACTACCGAGCAAAAACACGCTTTTGATGTTATGCGTCGATCGCATAAAACGAGCATTCATCAGCTCCAGACATTATTAGCAGTGTGCCAGGATGAACATAATGGTCTGTATCTCAACTATCAAAGTACCGATCTCGAAACGATCGCGTTGGTAGCGATCGAAACTCTGACAGATCTGGCAAAAAGTCGTCAAATCGAAATTGAATTGGTCAATCGATGTCAAACAACTCAAATAGAATGCGATCCAGATCGGATCGATCGAGTATTTACCAACCTGATTCTCAATGCGATCTATCAATCACCGCCTCACAGCTCGGTGGTGGTTGACCTCCAAGCAGAATCAGATCGATATCAGATTAGGATTATCGATCGTGGTAGAGGAATCGATCCAGAGGATTTACCGCGCATTTTTGCAAAATTTTATCAAGGTAGAATCGGTCGTCGATCTAGAGGTGCAGGTTTAGGATTGTATTTAGTTCAACAGATTATTGAAACACATGGTGGCACAATTCAAGTGGAATCAATAGTAGCAAAAGGTGTTACTTTTTTATTTACCTTGCCGAAGGTAGCAAGCGGATCATAAGATGGAATTTGTACTGGCAATCGCAATATCTCTTCCTCCAACATGTCTACGATCCGCATCCTGCTAGTTGAAGATGATGAGCTATTTCGGCTGGGATTATCAACCAGGCTGGCGCGAGAACCCGACCTGATCGTTGCCGCAGAAGCAGAAGATGGAGAAACTGCACTCGAAATTATCAACACTGATATTGCGATCGATATCGTGATTTTAGATGTTGGCTTACCTGGAATTAATGGTTTGGAAACTTGCCAACAAATGCGACTTTGCCGCCCAGATTTACGAATTTTGGTGTTGACATCCAATCATCAATCACAATCGATCGAGGATCTAATTGCCGCCAATGTAAATGGTTATTGTCTCAAAGGATTAGCTTCTGAGTCGATTGTTTTGGCAATTAGGTCGATCGTTGCTGGCGCGTCTTGGTGGGATAATGCCGCCAGTAATGAAATTTTTAGTGCTTTTCGCGATCCCGAACGTCAATTTCTAGCAACAACTGAGACTGAATCAACTCCAGTCCTAACCAAACGAGAACAAGAAATATTAGCCCTCGTCTCGATCGGTAAAAGTAATCAAGAAATTGCTAATGTCTTATATATTGCCACGGGTACAGTCCGCGTCCACGTTCACACGATCTTGAGTAAACTCAGCGTCCGAGATCGTACTCAAGCCGCAATTTTAGCCATTAAGAACGGGTTAGTCGATCCGAAGTTATTGAAGTAGTGGGTGGTTGATAGTTGATAGTTGATAGTTGATAGTTGATAGCGATAATTGTATTCTCGCACGCTCCATCTCCCAGTCCCCCAGTCCCCTAATCCCTAACAGTCACTTCCCGCCCTACTACCGAATTAAGTGCCCAGACGTGTTCGATCTCTACCTGCTGATTGCGACAGGTATCTTCCAGTAGTTTGTGTTGAGATAGAGCCTTGCGGAGGGTGACGATCAATTGCTGAACGCGCTCTCGGACGATCGGATCTCGATCTGCGTCGATCATCGTTTGACGTTCGAGGACTTGTAAAATCAGTTCGTAATGGACGAGAGACGGTAATTTGAGGGGATCCATGAAGATGTTTTCACCCGATCCCGATCGGATGGGTGATGATTGAGGTGAATAAATTAGGTGCCAAACAAGTCGATAATGGCTTGTCCAGGATCGGGTTGCTTTACTAATGATTCCCCAATTAGCACTGCATCTACGCCTGCATCGACAACTATTTGGAGATCTTGGGGAGTATGTAGCCCAGATTCACTGACAATCAGAATCTCTCGATCGATCAGTTCTTGTTGACGTGACGCAATCAGTGTCTGAGTCGTCTGCAAATCTACCTTGAAATTTGTCAGATCGCGATTATTAATCCCGATTAATTTGACACCAGTTAATTTCAAGACTCGATCGAATTCTTCGGCAGTATGCACCTCGATCAAAGCCGTCATCCCCAATACTTTGACAATCTTCAGAAAGTATTGCAAATCGCTATCCTCTAAGATCGCGGCAATCAACAGCACCGCATCGGCACCATGAGCGCGCGCATAATAAATCTGGTAAGGATAAATCACAAATTCCTTACACAACAGCGGTAAATCTACCGCTTGACGCACAGCCGCCAGATTCTCGAAACTGCCCTGAAAAAACTTGCTATCAGTCAATACCGACAAACAACTTGCGCCACCGCGCTGATAAGCCTTGGCAATCTCCACCGCATCAAAATCTGCCCTAATCACCCCCTTACTCGGCGAAGCCTTCTTGACCTCAGCAATCAACGCTGGACGAGTCTTGCCCTGCTTCAGCGCAGCCAAGAAGTCTAACGGTGGTGCCATGACTTCGACCCGCTTCTTCAGCTTATCTAGCGGCATCTTGTCCCGCATTGGCGGGATTTCCCGTTCCTTGTACCAGACAATTTCTTCGAGAATGTGTTCGGGTTGAGAATCAGGCACGACGATCTGATACTCAAGTGGCCCAACGTTGACGGATGAACTGGGAGGACGGCGGCGAATCTTCATTTAGGCTTTAGGCTTTAGATGTTAGGCTTTGGGTATTAGGGTTTAGGGTTTAATTAGGCTTTGGAACAAGGCGAAGCGAAACCAGTTGATTTTTCCTAAAGCCTAAAGTCCAAAGCCTAACCCCTAAAAATTTGACACAACTCGATCGCGTGAATTTGCAGTGTAGATGTAGTTTCAGCACCACGCTTGAGACTAAATTCTAAGTCTAGCAATTTTGGGAGACTCGCCGCAAGTCGATCGGCTGTGGTAGCTTGGAGTTCTTGCCTAATGAAAAACAGGCGTTTGGGATTGCCCAGTCCAGCAGCGGTAGCAATTACTCGATCGTCTTTTTCACCAGCTTCGATTAGCATTTTCACCCACAGCCAAGTGCGAAATTGACCGACGAGGGTGGCGACTATTTTGAGTGCGGGTTCATTGTGGTCGATTAATTCGCGGATTAGGTGTAGGGTTGTCCCAACATCGCCCTGACGGATGGCGGCGGCTAGTTGGAGACTATTTTGAGTATTGGCAACTACCAAACTCGATACCATCACTCGATCGATCTGCTGTCCTTCACCACCAGCTAATAGTTGCAACTTATCTAGTTCTAGATATAGTTGGCGGGTATTATTCCCCACTGATGCGGCTAGCAGTTCAACTGCATCGGGGGTGATTTTCAAGCCCAATTCTGTGGCGACAATTTTTACCCGCTGGCTGAGTTCGGCTGTTTTCCAGGGTGGAATCAAGCCAAATTCCTGAACGTTGGCATATTTCTGAATTGTCTTAGTTGATTTTAATCTACCATCTGGTTTGTTTTTGCTAGTCAATAGCAGTACTGTCGTCGCCGGAATCTGTGGTAATGTCCGATCTAGTTCGGCGAGTAATGCTTCTGAACATTGCTGCATCACGGTGGTATCTGCCAACCACACCATCCGCTTTCCCGTCCCAAATGGCGGAGTCATTGCGGCATCTAGTGCCGAGATCACTGCACCTTCCCGTTCTGGGGCGATCTTTTCATAGTTAAAACTCGTCCAAGCCGGATCGAGCGACGACTGCTGAATCGCAGTTACGGCTCTGGCGATCGAAAAGTCATCATCACCCCAATACAAAATGACTGTCATTGAATCTGTCGATCGTAAGTAGTCAATCTCTATTCTCTCAGATTCTCGATTCCACGTAAAATAAATCCTTAAGTGTGAACGATGGTAATTGCTGACGAATATGCAATACTATCAGAGTATTTTGGTATCGCGGTACATGACAATCTTCGCCCATGATGAATTTGCCAAGGGTTTTTTGGAAGCCTTGTTGTCACCTTTTGGTAAAGTCGAGCCATCGTCTAAAATTGCTGCTGAGGTCAGGGAAGTCGATGTCTATTTTATTCCGTCGGGGCCAGATCTCGACTGTACCGATTTGGGATTACTGGCTCAATGTGTAACTTCTCTGGTCGTTTTTGAGCCATTCCGCAATTCAGTTTCGGTGTCCGACATTCGTGCTTGTCTGTCTAAGCTCTACGATTTACACGCCAAGATTTATCGAGAAGCAAAGCGCAAGAAGCAGCCAGAACCAAAGGATGATGGATTGCCCGTGCTATGGATTCTGACACCAACTTTATCGGACAACATTTTAATAAGTCTGGGAGCTAATCTAGATGCCAAGGGAGGTGAGGGTGTGTATTTGCTTCCATTGGCATACAAGACGGGGATTATTGTGATTCACCGTTTGCCGAGGACACCAGAGACGCTGTGGTTTAGAATATTAGGTAGGGATGGGGTGCAACGGCGAGCGATTGAGGACGTGACAGCACTGCCCCAAGGACATCCTTATCGTCAGAATACGTTAGATTTACTCAGTAATTTGAAGGTGACGTTAGAGAGTCAGGAAAATATTCAACCGGAGGATCGAGATTTAATTATGCAGTTATCACCTTTATATTTGGAAAAGATTCAAGCTGCCGAAGAAAAAGGCAAACAGGAAGGAGAACAGCAAAAGCAGCGGGAAATTGCGTTGAATTTGCTTCGTAAGAATATATCATTAGAGACGATTTCAGAAGCTACCGGATTGACAGTTTCCGAATTGGAAGGCTTTGCCAAAGACCAACTTCGATAATTACAATCAAACTCTTAATAATTCCCTAAGGGGAAGTTACGCGATCGAATCTCAAGTACGGTCGAGAAATCATGACATAATTAAATGAGTCCAAAAATGATCGGTCAAACGCATGAATCTTTGGCGTAGAAGTGTTGAGAGGCAATTGAGTTTCTTAAATAGATATCGTATTTGATTGTCTAATAGCCCGAATTTAGCAATGCCTTATCAGCTATTTTTGGCAGGAACAGGAATTCTGTCTTGCGTGGGCTTAGGTGGATTGAGACTGCGGAAATACATGGTACCGATCGAGATGATAAATCCAATGTAGCCGATCGCTTGCACTAAATAGAGCTTATCGGTGTAGCCAAACAACGCACTCAACAATAACCCAGGAAACTTGTCTTCTGGCATCACCTTAGTTGCATTCCAAACCAACCCACCCAGATTGCAAGAATGCATCTTGGTAAATTTCTCGTAGAAAAAGCACATTCCGGCTGACTGTCGATCGCTTTGAGCTAGAGTAGCGATCGCTGTATCGAGGTGTCCCAATGAAGATACCACCAAACCGGATACGATCAGCAGTAAAAATATCCCCATCACTTGGAAAAAACGACGGATATTAATCTTGACCCCCCATTTAAACATCAGTGCCCCAATTCCAGCCGCAACCGTCAATCCCGCCGCCGAGCCGAGGGATGGAATCAATCCCTGCTGAAACTTGGCGACAATAAATAGTACAGTTTCAAAGCCTTCTCTGAGGACTGCAAAAAATACCAGCGCAAATACGCCCCAACCAGCATTCGTCGTCATTGCCTGCTCGACGGCTCCTTCCACTTGTCCTTTCATGAATCTGGCTTGTTTGGTCATCCAGATTAGCATCCAACTGAGCATCACGATCGCTACCAGCCCGAAGATCGACTCTAGAAATAACTCCAGTGTCGCCGCATATGGGTTTTGCGACTGCGATAATGCCTGAGCGACTTGGGAGAGCAACACGCCGACGATCCCACTCGCCGCAATCCCAGTCGCAACAGCAGCATATACCCACAACGTCAAGTTTCCCTGCTTGGCTCTTTTGATACATGCAAGGACGATACCGACAACTAGCGCGGCTTCTACGCCCTCTCGGAGCGTAATTACAAAGGTTGGTATGGCTGAACTAAAATCCACGATCTTGATTCCTTGCGATTAGATTTTGATTAGAGTAGACGACTAGCTGACGCTGGATTTTTTAACTGACAGAACTTAATCTGTTCTCGCAGATTAAGTTCTGTTTACCCAATTACTTTGCCGCTACAGTAATTACTTTCTGGGTATTTTGTTCGATCGTTTTTATCAACTGACCAACTTCTGCAACCGTCTTAACCGGAGTTGCTGGCGGCATTGCGGCTGGCCATGCGGTAGTCAATTGCTTCAGATTATCGACGACAATTTTATGAGTAGCAGGTTGGTCTTTTTCCATGCCCGCAGCTATTTCTTTGTACAACATATTCACGTAGGTGATAAAACCTCTAGAATCTTGGTATTCAATTGCCGCCTTGAACTTACCATCTGCGATCGATGCACCATACTCAGAATTGGCTGTATCCAACAACCCATTGATTACTTGCAATACAAATTTTGGATCTTTCCGTTGAGTTGCTGGTATTGCGGCAATTGCCGTATCGATCGAAACCATCGATTCTTTGAAATTGGTCGTAACTTTATTATTGTCTTTCGCCCCAGCTTTTACTAAATCTTCGAGGGAAATCAAAGTGGTTTTGAATTCTTTGACTTTGCGCTCATTTAGTTGGTCGGCGACATCTGTATATATTTCTTCAACTGGATGACCGATATGGGGTTCGGCATCTTTTGGTTTTTTGAGATCGAGCAGTTCTCTAGCTACGAATAAGTGACCTTTCATTAGTCCCAATTTGACCATGTAGTCAGCATCTTTCTCGACTCCAGTGAGCACCACATCTTCAATTGTGACTAAATCTTTAATCTGGTCGAACTGTTTTTGGTCGATGACTTTTTTGGCAACTAGGTCTTCTGGTGCTTTATAAGGACGTTCGGCTTGAATCTTGTTGGATAGAGCCGGAACCCCTAATTTAGCTTCGAGTTTATCCAGCTCTGATAAGATCGCGCTGTTAATATTAATTTTCTTGCCACCACCATGATTCATTCCGGCCATTTCTGCGGCTGGTGCCGTTGCTGCTGGAGCTGTGGTTGAGCTAGTTTCTGCGATCTTTGTAGTGTTGTTGCAGGCACTAATTACTACTGACGCGACGCAAGCAACAATAGCTACGCCAAGATATTTTTTTACGTTCACAGGAATAAATTTAAAATTAAAGCTAAGAATTAATATTTTTCTCTCACCTTAATTGTGTACTTAATGATAACTACTGTCAACTTATTTGAGACTAATTTCTATTAAGTGGCTGATATAACTTTAAACGCACCCATACAGCCATTTTCAGCGATTAGATCCTGATGGGGGTGAAACATAAATTCACCTGGATACTTAAATTTAAACTCTAAAATGTGCCGTTCTGCCGTACCCATTGTAATTACATCGCTGGTATGACTGGGTTTGAGAGTCATCCCAGTGGGATAGACATCAAACATATTTGCGTGGAGATGAAATGTCACCGCCGGATCGATTTCGATCATATTTAGGACATATAGCCGAACTAATTGATGCTGATAAATCTCGATCGGGTGCATCATATAGTAATCTGGCACACCGTTAAAAGCATACAGCTCATTTTTACCATCGTCATTGATATCATAACCACCCATGATTAGCACCAGTTCATCCGCCACTGGACGCGCTTCTGGCGGATCGATAATCAACATGCCGTACAAACCCTTGCCCACATGGCGCGTCACTGGCGCGACGTGGCAATGGTAGAGATGTACGCCGTAGGGATCTGCCTCAAACTCATAAATCATCCCTGTGCCATTCCGAATCGGCTTGATTCCATCCATTGCCGCCGGATGAAAGCCGTGAAAATGCATGGAGTGTGAGTGCCCCGCCCGATTTAGAAAAGATACTCGAATCAGCTCACCAGCTTTGGCTCTGAGCGTCGGCGCAGGCACTCTGCCATTAAAATTCCAGCTATTAAATGACACTGCTGTATTTAATTGCAGCGTAGTGTTGCCAGCAACCAATTTGAACTCTCGCACAGTCCGCCCATTTTCTTGCTTGACGGTGCCATAGTCAAAATCTCGCAAAGTCTGCATTGGACTAAACGAGTTGCCCATCATGGGGCTATTTGCGGGGACTATGGGGATTCTCGCAGTGGGTTTGGGTTGGAGTTGCTGCCAAGCAAGTGATGCTGTTGTCAGTCCCAATCCAGCTAATCCATATTTGAGCAACTGACGACGCTGAAGGAGTGGATTGTGAAGAAATCGTTGGCGGAGCCTTTCCGAAGGAGAATCGAGATTAGACATCAATGCTGGTGGGAGTTGGGTGGTGAAGACTTGAATTGCTGCGGCGGGAAACACAGGAGTTATCTTCAACTAGCTATTATAACGATCGATTTAGCTAAATCATAATTATTAGCATTATGAGTAAGCCTTTCGATCGATCTAGTAGCTGATTCGAGACTAAGTATCACGGAAGTGTCGTAAACTACCAAAAGTGAGTGAGCTTTGTACCCGTTGATAATTTACTTCTATAAAGTCAATGCCCCCTATGGCTGCTTCTCCAATTTTTCGCCCCACTCGATCGAACTCGGTGGCAGAAGGTGGGCAACTGTCGAACACTATTACCAGGCACACAAGTTTGAGGGGACAGAGCTAGAATATTTGATGGCAGAAATTCACGTGGCACCGACTCCCGAACTTGCAGCTAAAATTGGACGCGCTCCCGCTCATCAACCTCATCCTGATTGGGACATCAACAAACGCGACATCATGTATCGCGCCATCTGGCAAAAGTTTAGTTCTCACCCAGATATTGAGCATGTCTTGCTCGACACGCTGGATACGGAAATAGTGGAAGATTCACCTGTAGATTATTTCTGGGGCTGTGGGATCGATCGATCTGGTCAAAACCAGCTCGGAAAGATTCTAATGCAGGTTAGAACAGATTTAACCTTTCAATAGTCGATCGTATTCCGCATGGGTTCCAATCCAAAACCAAGCAATGTCAGTACCATCTTCCAGTGCTAGCGCACGATAGTGAATTCCAACTCTCACCCCCTAAACTACTTTTACAATAAGCCAAGCTGTTTCCGAATTAAACGGCACAAGCTGTCCTTGATTTCAGTATGGCGTGGTACAGGGGACTTTTGTCCATTTGCGGGGTTGAGATAAATGTCATGTCTAGAGCCATGTCGATGTAAGACACAACCAGATTCTTCCAGCTCATGAATAAACTCTTTACGCTTCATATCTCAAGAACAAGTTCCTTGGTTTTTACTTCTGCTGGTGCAGGCTCTGCTTCCATGTTCATAAGCTGATAGGCATCGCGTATATTTTCCTCTAGCTCTGCCAGAGTTTGCCCTTGGCTAAATACTCCAGGAATGCCCTTCAATCGACCAACCAACCAATCATCATCATTCCAATACTCTAATATGAAGGATTGTGACATAGAACCTCCCAGTAAAAATTATGTTGAACTAAAAATATTGTACCGCCTGCACATTCTTTGCTGTACTTAAGACACAAACCCGACTTTTTGGAAAAGTCGGGTTTGTAGTTAGCACTAGTTGGGTGTGTTGGGTTTCATTCTTCAACCCAACCTACAAATCTATCAAATCAATCTACACTCGTTCTTCGCTGCGGTAGCCACCGCGACCACCGTCAGCACTACCGCCGCGACTATCGCGCTCATAGCGACTGCTTTCGTTGCGAGGTGCGCTGTCACGACGATCGTAACGACCACCTCCACCGCCACCTTCACGAAGTACAGGTTTACCAGTTGCACCGCTGCCGCCGCGACGTTCGCCACCGCCACCGCCACCGCCACCACCACGAGAGCGGTAGCCACCATTACCACGATCTCCACGATCGTTACGGTCGCCACGATCCCCACGATCCCCACGGTCGTAGTCACCACCACCGCGATTTTGTGGCTCTTCCATGTCCAACCAAGCTGGACGAGTTTGGTCGTATACCAATTGAAGTGCGGCTGCTGCGACAGTATGAATGTCATACTCTTCAGCCATCTTCGCGATGATTGGCAAGAAGGATGCTACCCGTTCGCCGGATAGAGCTTCTTGAACTTTCGCTTGGATTTTGTCAACGTGCGCCGCTTCTACTTGAGAGCGGGTAGGGATTTGACAGACTGCGAGAGACTGTTTGACCCGACGTTCGATCGCTTGTAGTTTACGACGATCGAGGGAATGAATCAAGGAGATCGCTACACCTTCTTTACCAGCACGTCCAGTCCGACCGATCCGGTGAATGTAGTTTTCTACACTGTCAGGGAGATCGTAGTTGATCACGTGGCTGAGATGGTCTACATCTAGACCCCGTGCAGCGATGTCTGTAGCGACGATCCAGCGCACTTTGTCACCACGGAATCGGGCTAGGAGACGCTCCCGTTGAGTCTGGGTCAGGTCGCCGTGATACTCATCCGCACTGTGTCCGGCTGATTGGAGTTGGTTGGTGAGTTCTGCTGCCGCTTTCCGAGTCCGGACGAAGATAATCGCTGACTCTGGTTGTTCGAGTTCCAGGATTGGTTGTAGAGCTTGGGCCTTAGTCCATCCACGCGGGATGAAGTAAACTTGCTGCTTGATTTTGGAAGGTGCTGCTTTAACTTGATCGACTGTGACGGTTACAGGATTTTTGAGGAAGCGATTGACCAATGAACGAATAGGTGGTGCCATTGTCGCCGAGAAGAACGCGGTTTGGCGTTCGGTTGGCAATTTGCTCAAGATTAGCTCGATGTCATCGATGAAGCCCATACTGAGCATTTCATCGGCTTCATCCAGTACCAACCATTCGACTTGGCCGAGGCGGAGATGACCGCGATTGATCAGGTCGATGACGCGACCAGGAGTACCGACAACGGCCGACACACCGCTCTCTAAGCGACGAATCTGAAGGTCGATCGCCTGTCCACCGTAGACAGTCAAGATCGGTGAGCGACGCTCGTTGCCGCCTAGGAAGGTCTTCATCGCTGCGGAAACCTGCATTGCTAACTCACGAGTAGGAGTTAGTACCAATGCTTGAATTACTGGACGCTGCCAGTCGATCCGCTCGATCATTGGCAGTGCGAAGGCTGCGGTTTTACCCGTTCCGGTTTGCGACTGTCCGACGACATCTTTACCCGCTAAGAGGTAAGGAATGGCTTGTTCTTGAATATTGGTTGGTTCAGTAATCCCCATCCCTTCCAGTTGTGTAACGATACGATCGGAAAGGCCAAGGCTAGAGAAAGAAACGGTCATAATTTGTATGTAAGTGGATCGGATATGATTACAATCGAAAATTTAGGAGCTAATATTTAGGAATTAATCAGTAGACAAACCAAGGAAAACGTCGTACCCAATATTCAAACCATTCAGTGTCGGGATGGGTGAGAATTAGCTGTAATTCTACACCGATAAAAGAAATACCAAATAGCTTTCAGAATGTTCGCATCAGTTGCGAGGCGGAGATTCTGTGATGAATTGTTGTCGAAATAAGTCGGTCTTTTTACTGAGTTCTAGCGGCTTCGCTCCAATCCAAAATCTAAAGATCGCTCAGATTTTGAACTTAACAGTTGTTTTGTTAGTAGCAATCTTCGTACAGCTTAACATCAATTATTAAAAGTTGATAGTAGCGGATAACCGATCGCTCGTAACTAATTACTGATAGACAATCTCACCGTGGAGATCGTAGTGGTCTGCTTCGTGAATCGTAGCGGAAACAATCGACCCGAGGCGGGCACTTCCACTAAGATACACTAGTCCGTCCACTTCTGGTGCAAATCTGGCAGATCTGCCCACCAACAACCCTGATTCTGGATGTTCCTGCTCGACGAGGACATCCACGGTTTTGCCCACTTCGAGCTGATTGCGCTTGAGTGAGATGGGTTGTTGCATTGCCATGATCCCATCCCGTCGCTCGTCCATAATTGCTTGGGGCAGGTGGTTTGGCAAGGTTGCGGCGGCGGTGCCATCTTCGGCGGAGAAGGTAAATACCCCAACGTGATCGAATTCATGCCGCTGCAAGAATTGTTGCAGATGTTGGTAATGTTCGTCGGTTTCACCAGGGAATCCAACAATCAATGTTGTCCGCATGACGGCATCGGGGAGGGCGATTTTGAGTTGCTCGATAATGCGATCGTTTACAGCTCCTTGCCACGGACGATTCATGGCGCGGAGGATCTCAGGATGGGAATGCTGTAATGGTAAATCTAGGTACGGCAAGACATTCGCGGTTTCCTGCATGGCAGCGATTACCTTGGGAGTCAATCCCGTAGGATAAGCGTAGTGCATCCGAATCCAGGGAATGTCTACTTTGCCCAGGGCGCGGAGCAATTCCGCTAGTTTGGGCGTACCGTAAATATCTAGACCATAGTTGGTAGTGATTTGGGAGATTAGGACTAGTTCCTTTACGCCTTCATCTGCCAATCTCTGAGCCTCTGCAACGATCGATTCAATCGTTCTCGATCGCTGTTTACCCCGCAGGTGGGGGATAATGCAAAATGCACAAGCATAGTCACAGCCTTCGGCAACTCGAAGGTAAGCAACTCCTTCTGTCGTTGTCCGATAGCGAGGCGTATGTTCGTCGGCGATATAAGTTGGCTCTGGGCTGACTTCTACGACTCGTTCGCCAGTCAGGCTGCGTTCGAGCACATCGACGATTTTGTGGTAGTCACCACTCCCGACTACAGCTACGGCTTCGGGAATTTCGGCTAATAGTTGAGCCTGAAAATGCTGCGCCATGCAGCCAGTGATCACGATCTTTTTGTCTGCTTCGGCTAGTTCTACTAGAGTGCGGATCGATTCCTCTCTGGCAGCATCAATGAAGCTACAGGTATTGACAATGACATAATCTGCTGAAGTCTCATCAGCGTCTACTTCGTAGCCTGCTTGGACTAGCAGCCCCAGCATGTGTTCGCTGTCAATTCGATTTTTTTCGCAACCTAAGTGAGAGATTGCAATTGTTGGCTTGTTGCCCATGTAATCTTGAGTTTAGTTGTCTCCAACGGTAATTCAGCGATCTTTCGTCAGTTACCAGTTCAAACTTTAAGGATGATAACTGCTCACTGATTTAACGCTTTCGATAACTTTTAACCTGGTTAAAGCTAATGGAAAGCTAGATTTGAGTTGTCACAATACATTCTAGCACGACGTTTCGAGATGTGAAGGAAATTTTGAGCATGGGGGCGTGGGGGTGTGGGAGCGTGGGATGTCTTTTCTCCCGTGCCCCGTTGCTCCGTCGCCCCGTTGCCCCACACCCCCCACACTCAAAATTCCAACTAGCAACTTAAAGCTAATTTAATGGGTGATTCCAGCCCAATTTGTGGATAATAGTAGGAGAAGGTTTAGCCATGTCCAAGCTTGAATTGGTGCGGCAATCGCGATCCGCCTAGTTTAAAAATAAACGTGAATTTACAACAAATTTTTAATACCACTCAGCCGATTATTGGCGTAGTGCATCTGTTGCCCCTGCCAACTTCGGCGCGGTGGGGTGGTAGTCTGAGTGCGATTATCGATCGAGCCGAACAAGAAGCGGTAGCACTAGCTTCGGGTGGTGTCAGTAGTATCATCGTCGAAAACTTTTTTGACGCACCGTTTCCGAAAAGTCGGGTAGATCCGGCGGTAGTTAGTGCGATGACGACGATCGTATCGCGGTTGATGGAGTTGGTATCGATTCCGATCGGGATCAATGTCCTGCGTAATGATAGCCTGAGTGCAATGGCGATCGCTAGTTGTACGGGAGCCGCATTTATTCGGGTAAATGTCCTGTCAGGTGTAATGGCTACAGATCAGGGTTTGATTGAAGGCTGCGCTCACGAGCTACTTAGGTATCGGCGGGAATTGGGAAGTGATGTTAAAATTATTGCCGATGTCCTCGTCAAACATGCTCAACCGCTGAGTTCGAGCGATATTGACACAGCAGTGCATGAGACAATCGATCGAGGGCTAGCGGATGCGATTATATTATCTGGTATAGCTACTGGTCATCCGCCCAGTCTGGAAGACTTAAAGCAAGCTAGAGCAGCCGCTGGGAGCACTCCGATCATTGTCGGTAGCGGTGCAGACTATCGGAACATTAGTAGCTTCATGAAATTTGCCGATGGCGTGATTGTATCGAGTTCGCTCAAAAGACAAGGTAAAATCGAGAACTCGATCGATCCAATTCGCGTCAGTCAATTTGTCGAAGCCATGCGTCAAGATCTGGCAAGTCAATCTGTCCAACGAGCAATTGATTCGATGAAAATTCATTCTTGAGTTGGGAGTTGGGAGTTCGGAGTTCGGAGAGTAGCAAGAGTTAAGAGGGCTTAAAATCTTTCTTGCCAAATTTACTCCGAGATCCTAACTCTTAGCTTCCAACTCCTAACCCCCAACTCCTAACTCCCAACTTTTATGAAACGTCGCCAAACCCCCTGGCTCCATCAATACTCACGATTACTAATTGGCATCATTGCAATTTTAGGCATCTGCGTCACAGCTTATCTAACCTGGGTCAAACTTGGCAATAATGGAGTTTGTGGCTCTGAAGGCTGTCAAGTTGTTCTGACTAGTCCGTTTGCCAATGTCGGTGGTTTTCCGCTGACTGGATTGGGTTTGTTGAGTTACGTCGGGGTGGCAGCGATGGCATTTGCGCCAACGCTAGTCGATCCCAAAACTAAAAAAGCGGCGCACAACCAGCTTAATCAGCTCACTTGGTTGGGGCTATTGCTGGCTGGAGTCGGCATGGCAGTATTTAGCGGCTACTTGATGTATTTGCTGGCTTTTGTGATTAAAGCCGCTTGTCCATTTTGTATTGCCTCCGCAATTTTTACCTTTGCTATTTTTGGACTGACGCTATTTGGACATGATTGGGATGATATCGGACAAGTCATATTTGTAGGGCTGGCAGCGGGACTGGTATCGCTAATAGTATCGCTAGTCCTCTACAATACATCAGTACCTCCAGGTGTGAGCTATGTAAATGGACAAGTTGAAATCAAGTCCCTCGAACCGATTGGTGCAGCCGAACCAGGGGTTGGGTGGAAAATCCAATCTACATCTACTGCTGCGGAAATAGAACTGGCAAAGCACCTGACGCAGAAAGGAGCAAAAATGTACAGTGCCTACTGGTGCCCACATTGCTATGAGCAAAAGCAGTTATTTGGTAAACAAGCTTGGGCTGAAGTTACCAATGTCGAATGTGCTGCTGATGCTAAGGAGAATCCACAACCGGACGCTTGTACAAAGGCGGGAATCAAAGGTTTTCCAACTTGGATGATTGACGGCAAAATAGAGCCTGGAGTCAAGAAACTTGCCAAACTTGCGGAGATGACTGGTTATAAAGGTAACACGGCATTTAAGTACGATCGATTATTTACGAGATAAATATGCTCGATCCGATCGATAATTTGAGCTAGACACCATGATTAGTCAGCAATGGCGATATATTTTATTGAACTTAAATATACACATATTTGTGAGGTTCTTGTCAGTTTTTTGGGTGTTTGTGCGATTTAGAACTTGTGCAATTGACACAAATGGTTTATATATTTTAACATCACTCCAAAAACACTCAAATCTACCGAATGCTTACAAAGTCCCAATTATTTCAATCTATTACCTCGATCGGCATGGCAATCGGTTCTATTGCTACTTCCTTGACACTAGTTCAAGCGAACCCATCAATTCCTAACAACGTTCAACAAAGTACTGTAGTCTCACAATTAGCTCTAGATAATGATAGTAAACCGCGTCGATATGGTCGGAATATCGCATTGGGGGCAAAAGTAGAAACAGTCTCCGGCGCGGCAGAAATTGCCTTAGCCGAACATTTAACCACGCAGAATATTAAATTCTATGGTGCTTATTGGTGTTCCCACTGTCAACGTCAAAAATCTTACTTTGGTGCAGCGGCTGCGGCAAAATTACCATACGTTGAATGTGCGCGAGATGGTGAAAATTCTCAGCGAGAACTGTGTCGGACTAAGGATATCAAAGTATTCCCAACTTGGGTAATTAACGGTAAAAATGTCCCAGGGGCAAAAAGTTTGAAGGATCTTGCCGTACTCACTGGTTATAAAGGATCGATGAATTTTATTACTCAACCGTAGGTGCTAGATGAGTTAGCTATGCTAGTCAGCAGAGACGATTAATACTTAATTTAAGTGCTCTAAACCGACCAAAAAAGCTAACTTGTCATTTCTAATTTTAACTTTTTATCTCGATCGATATATACTGCAAGCTTTTGCTGTAGTATTTCAGCTTAAATACCCTCGATTTTCGCAATGAATAACTTACTTAATCTGTGTCGATTTCCGATTCTATCACTGCTATTGTCATCGCTGTTGTTAGGTGTTCTACCTGCAAGAGCAATGACGAAGACAGTTGGAACAGATATGGCAACAGCATCAAAATCTTTACCCCAATCGATAGAATCAAATCCCACTACAGATAGGGTAGTCAATAATTCCGACTTACCAACTAAGCTGCAAACACCATCTAGTCAAACCTTACTCGCTCAAGCTACAAAAGTCAGCCCTCAGCTAGAAAAGCAGGTGCTAGAAGTCCTCCGCAAACATCCAGAGGTATTGCTAGAAGTCCTCCAGAAATATACGATCGAACAAGAAAAGAAACAGCAACAAGCTCAACTAGAATCACTCAAACAAGTTCGCAAAAATACCAAAGCCCTAATTGGTGATTCGCCAGTAATGGGAGCTAGCGATCGACAAATCGTCATGCTAGTATTCTCTGACTTCCAATGTCCATTTTGTGCCACTGCTAATAAATCCCTCAAAGAATTTATGGCAAAGAACAAGGATAAAGTTACTCTGGTTTATAAACATTTTCCGCTCACCCAAATTCACCCCGAAGCTCTACCCGCAGCGCGTGCAGCTTGGGCTGCTAATAAGCAAGGCAAATTCTGGGAATATCACGATGCTTTGTTTGCCAACCAAGCTAAACTCAGCGAAGCTTTCTATACCGAAACTGCTACTAGTTTAAAGCTAGATCTCAAAAAGTTTGATGCCGATCGTAAACTAGCTGACAATTTCATCGTCGAAGACTTCAAACTTGGTCGTAAAGTTGGCGTAGACGGTACACCTACATTTATCATGAACGGTGAAGTCGTCACAGGCGCAGCTTCACTAGCCGATTTAGAAAAAGCACTGGCAAAAGTGAAGAAGTAGTGGATGGTGAATAGTGAATAGTTAGCCCACTATTACTCCCACACCTCCCACACCTCCCACACCCCCCACACCCCCCACACCCCCCACACTCCCCAACCCATGCCCCATTCTCCAACCCTTACCCACCCCGCTGTCTGGCGAATTTTGGATGCAAATTTCGATCGAGCGCGGGAGGGATTGCGGATTATTGAGGAGTGGTGCCGATTCGCGCTCAATGATGTGGTGATGGCGAATGAGTGTAAGCAGATGCGTCAGGAGCTGGGGATGTGGCATACGCCAGAAATTCGGGCGGCACGGGATACGGTGGGAGATGTCGGTACTGCGTTGACTCATCCACGGGAGGAGCAGCGCACGGGGATCGAGCAATTGCTGCAAGCCAATCTCTGTCGAGTGCAGGAAGCGTTGCGAGTACTAGAAGAATATAGCAAGCTGCACTCTGCGAGTATGAGTAGCAGTTGCAAACAGATGCGGTATCGGGTGTATACATTAGAGAGCAATTTACTTGCCTACCGTCGTCGTCAGTTGCTCACCTCTGCCAAGTTGTATCTAGTGACAGCTCCAGCTCCAGACTTGTTGCAACGGGTTGAAGCCGCTTTGCAAGGTGGATTGACGTTGGTTCAATATCGGGATAAAGACAGTAATGATGTCGATCGATTGACGATCGCCAAGCAAATGTGCGAACTTTGTCATCAGTATGGCGCGTTATTTATCCTCAACGATCGAGTCGATATCGCCCTGGCTGTCAACGCAGATGGCGTGCATTTGGGGCAACAAGACATCCCCGTCGCCCTCGCCAGACAAATCCTCGGATCGCAACGAATTGTCGGTAGATCGACCACCAGCCCAGAGGAGATGGCCCTAGCACTCGCTGAAGGTGCGGACTACATCGGTGTCGGCCCAGTGTACGAAACACCCACCAAAGCGGGCAAAGCTGCGGCAGGACTGGAGTATGTCCAGTATGCAGTCAAAAATGCCACGGTACCCTGGTTTGCGATCGGCGGGATTGATGGTGATAATATTAGTGACGTGATCCAAGCTGGCGCGCCTGGAATTGCGATCGTTCGGGCAATTATGGCAGCCGATAATCCGACTCAGGCGGTGCAGTATTATTTGTCGGTGTTGAATCGAGTTCGGTAGGGTGTTTAGGCGTGGGGCACGGGGCGTGGGGGCGTGGGGGCACGGGGGCACGGGAGCATGGGGGCGTGGGAGCGTGGGAAGATCTGTAGGTTGGGTAGAGCGGTAGTGTTGGCGGAGCCTCTCCGTCAGGAGACAACCAAACATCCGCACAAGCACCCTAGAAATGTTGGGTTGTTTCCTTCGGAAAGGCTTCGCCAACATTCTTCAACCCAACCTACAAATTAAATCTTTCCCAGCTCAGATCTGATAACAAACCATCTGCTTTCTGATGCCAAACCAAATCGGCGATTAACTTTGCGGTAATTGGGGTCAATAAAATACCGTTTCGATAGTGTCCGGTAGCTAGAGTTAGATTGTCATAGGCACTCGCACCCAAAATCGGTAGCTCATCGGGTGTAGCTGGACGGAAACCCCACCAGGTTTCGTGGATTGGAAAATCTTGGAGCAGCGGAAATAATCGAGTCGCAGCAGTCAATAATTGCTGGACACCTTGAGGAGTATTTTGTGGTGCAAAGCCAACATCCTCACTGGTTGCACCGATGATGATCTTGTCATCTCGACGCGGCACGATGTAGATTTCTTCGCCAAATAAGACTTGTTGGAGCGGTAGACGATCCCGCTGTTCGGGCGGTACTAATACCGATAACATTTGCCCCTTTCTGGGCACAACTTCGATCGGTAACAGTTGCTGCGACCAAGCACCTGTAGCCAGGATATAATGCTGTGCGGACATACTGCCCTGACTTGTCTCTAGCTGTGTGATTCGGTTCTGACAATGATGAATAGTCTCAACTGCGACTCCATCGACAAACTCGATCCCCAAAGACTGACTGGCACTAAAAAGCGATCGAATCAACGCACGGTTGTCAACTTGTCCATCGGCTGGATACCAATAGCCACCGACAATCGATTCACTCAATCCCGCTTGCTGGGCGTGGACTGTGGGAGCGGCTAACCATGCTGAATTTTGCTCCGTCTGAGTATAACGCGGTGCTAGGATGCCACACTGCCAATAACCCGCATTGATACCGGAAATTGACTCTATTTTCTGTACCCAACTCGGATACAACTCACGACTAGCCAAGCACAAATCCAGCATCGATCCAGTTGGAATTTGTTCTGCCTGTGGTGCCAACATGCCTGCTGCGGCATGTCCTGCGGCAGCTTTGAAGTCTTTGCTCAAAATCGTGACTTTCGCGCCGAGTAGCCGCAATTCGATCGCAGTGGCTAAACCGATCGCACCACCGCCAATGACGATTATTTCTCTAGCTTGCATCGATCGATTCTTGACAACGAAAGCTCAGTTTAACTCAGATTTCGATCGGATTGGTAGAAACACCGAAGCGAGGCAGAAATTATGCTGTCCTCGCTGCAATCGGATCGACTGGGATTGGCTGTGAATTTACGCAGCACTCACGAGTAATTCAGTACTTTCAACTATCGGCATCACAGCTAGCTGTGGTTCCGATCGCTGTAACGCTGCTGCTAATATTTCAGATAAGCCAATAATCCGCTGACAACTCTCAGCGTGCCAAACTTTAAAATCGCCATCAATGTTTCCGGCAACTAATGGTCCCATGATGTAGCAGTTTTTGTTAGCTCTAAAGTTCTTATCGGTGACGAATCCACGATTAGAGTCATTTGGGATACAGATCTCCCGTCTAATCAGATTCTGGATCAGAATCGAGTCAGATTTTGTGACATCCTGGAATCCAGCACAATTGATTACGATCCTAATTGGAGTATCCATTACTGGTTGAGTAATATTTTCGCTATCCCGATATTCGCAGTTGGTACCACTAGTTGGGGCTGAATATTTAACGAATTTCCCTTTGCGAAACTCTAGCTTATTTTGGGCGATGAGATTATTGACAACATCCAGATACTCACCGCCCGCCCGTCTTTGCAATTTACCAATATCCACAGAGTACCTAATCACAAACTGCTTTTGTTCGGCAGAATTGAGTAGATTCAATGCTTGCATGGTGACTTTGGAAATATCACCATGTATATCTGAAACATTAATATTTTGAGAGATCGCTGCCGCTACATCTTGCTCGATCGCATTGAACATTTGTTTCGCCGTAAACGATCTAGTTTCGACTAAAGCTAGGAGATATTGAGGGCGATAATTTAGTTCGACAATTCCCTTACTAATCCGATATGGGAATGCCGCATTGGGTGAAACTATCACAAACTTGTCAATTAGGCTAACTGCTGTTTTTGAGTTGTTGATATTATATAGTGTGTCTAAGGTGCCAGCATTCGAGCCAACCATTAGCACTTGACGTTGGGACGGAGAATCTGCTTGTTGGAGTGACTGGCAAATGCGATCGATATTAAAATCTAATGATGGTTCGTACATATTATCGATGTAGCAAACTTCGTCCGCTGACTCTTGAAATCGATCCTGTGTAAATGCGACATTTGGCGGACTTCCAATCGCTAGTACCAATTGTTTCGCTAAAAACGATCGATGCTCTGTGCCATTTAGATCGATAAGATATAGATCTTCGACATTTTGGACATCTAGAACATCTGCCGTTATCAGCTTAAACTCAATTAAGCCATTGGCTGCTGCTGTCGTCAGCACTCGATCGAGACGTTCTTTGAGATATAATCCAAATGTATGGCGGGGAATAAATAGATCGTCCCAGTGACCTTCAGACATGTCTGCTGAATTTGCTGCTAGCCATTTACGTGAAAGCTCGCCTTTATTGTATTCTGCTGGATTGAATACTCGATCGCGATTTGCAGTGAGCCAATCAGTGAAATTCTGGCGTTCTGGCTGTTGAGGGATAAACTCGTGCAATGGCGAAATTAACAGCGCATTACGCCCCGATCTCTTACCATAGGGAAGACCAGTCCAAAACTCATCTGATTTTTCAGTAACGATAATCCTCACAGGGGTATACTCTCGACCATCAGCAAGCTCAACTGATAATGCTTGCTGCTCCAGTCCGCTGACATAGTGAATTAGTGTGTAGGCAGACGAAATTCCTGCGCCAACAATCGCTAAGTCATAACAGTCTAGTGCGGAGAGGTCTGCTGGTGCTTCCGTAAGCATGGTCAAGCTTGAGTATTCCATGATGGCGATGATACGTTTAGATTTGAATTTATCGATTATCTTTTTCAAAAAGATAATTTTGTTTAGCTTTCCAGCTCAATCTGTCGGATAATTTCCCTCAAACATCGCAACGACGGACGTTTGAGGAACAGATGCTTTTGTGAACCATCAACCCTGAATCTCCCCAAATATATATCCTAGATACACAAATTGAAATAGGCTAAATCAGTGATTTTAGTGTGTAAAAAACTGCCATGCAGATTGAGACAGCTCCGTATTCGACAAAATCGGTGCGAACTAGAGCAATTTTGTAGTTGGTGCGGATTTTACGTTTGGGTTTTGAGCCAATTAATTTGCCTAAAACTACCCATCAATCTCTTCATTAGGAACACCGATTACACGCTGATGACCTGATGGATAAGGACTTTCACCGTTTATGGATCGATGTCACACAGGTTAGGTAAATCAAGTATAACCACGCATTTTTATTTCAGCAAGATCTTTGTTGTAATATGCTCTTAAAGCCGAGGTGTATTGAGATTAGAATTCAATAGACTGCCAGAGATGCTGTGGCGAGCAGCAGGTTCGATTGGAAAATTTACGATATCGAGATCCTGCCGCAATTTGATTACTCTAGCAGGATTGCCCACAGCAGTAGCAAAATCGGGAATATCTTCGATCACAACCGCACCCGCGCCAATCGTACACCAGCGGCCAATCCGAATGCTGGGAATCACGATCGCCCCAGCTCCAATATGTGTACCCTCGCCGACCTGGACGTGACCGCACAAAGTTGCATGGGGCGAAATGTGAGCATAGTCACCAATAGTATTGTCGTGGTCGATACTCGCGGCTGTATTAATCAGCACATGTGCGCCGATCTTTGTACCAGCTTGGACGATCGCGCCGTGCAATACAACGGTACCAACGTCGATAGTTGCTTTGTCTGAGATAATTGCCGTACCGTGAATGGCTGTGCCATAAGTTGCATCGATTAATGATGCAAGTTCTGCACGTCTGGCATTGTTGCCAACACTGATAATTAGGGGCGCGTCTAATGCTGGAAAGCCTTCGCCTAACAAGCGAATACCATCCCGTATTTCCATAGCCTTGAATCTGGCCATCGGAGGACTGTCATCAAACATCCCAATCACTGTGATACCAAGGCTATTGAGGATATCAGTGATGACCTTGGAATGTCCGCCAGCTCCATACAGATACATGTTGTTGATCGCAATACTCATAATGAATGTCAATAATTAATCTTGTTTATTGGATATAAATCGTAGTTAAAATTAGAATTAGTAATGTAATTAGATTGTGTTCGATCGAGATTTAAGCTAACGATTGATTCTGGTGTTGACGCAATCCTAAGGCATTGATGTATTTTTGGCAAGGTGTAATAACTCCAAAAAATAGCTAGTTAAGAGCAGTGAATCATTGAGTGATTTAGTATCAATCTACACATAACTATCGTCTAGAAATTATGAAGCCGATCGCTATCACAAGTAATATTTACAACACAAGGATTAGATTTGTCACTTTCGATTTCTGAACTTGTCCAACCACAAGAAATTGATTTGTGTTGCTCCCCAAGTAACCCTCTGAAACGCCCTAGTTTAAATATTCCCAAAATCATGCGGGAAATGAACTATGGTTGTTGTGGCACTGCAATCATGAACGATCCGACGATAGAAGATCGCTTATTTGCCAAATTTCGCTACACTTACAGCAGGAAGAGCGATCGCCAGCAAGTTACCAGATAGTAAGATGATTTAATCATCCTTAGATATTAAATGTTTGATTTTAATCTTCAATCATTGCTCAAAGATACTTTAGTGTGGATTGAAAGCTTGGGTTCGATCGGGGCGATTGCTTTTATCGGTATTTATGTTGTGGCAACGGTGGCATTCTTGCCTGCTTTTGTTTTAACATTGGGAGCAGGTGTCTTGTTTGGCCTGTGGTTGGGAAGTATTTATGTTTTTATTGGCGCAACATTTGGTTCGATCGCAGCGTTTTTAGTCGGTCGTTATTTAGCCCGCGATTGGGTTGCCAAAAAAATTGCAGATAATGATAAGTTTAAGGCGATCGATCGAGCTGTTGGCAAAGAAGGTTTAAAAATTGTTTTACTTACGCGCCTCTCACCAGCTTTTCCATTCAATTTATTAAACTATGCTTTTGGGGTGACGGGAGTTTCAGCGAGGGACTATATAATTGGTTCGATCGGGATGATTCCAGGCACGATTATGTTTGTCTATATCGGCTCCCTCGCGGGTAGTCTAGCTCTGATTGGCACCGATGCCCAACCACCCGTTAATCCGACGCTTCAGTGGACAATTCGGATTGTCGGCTTGATTGCTACAGTTGCTGTGACTGTCTATGTGACTCGGCTGGCGAAACAAGCATTGGCGGAATCGGTGGATAATTGAATGGTGGGATGCGTAGATCTTTACCCCACCCTAGCCCTCCCCTTATAAAGGGGAGGGGATAAGAATAATTTAGACTTCTAATTCTCATGATAACAATCTCGCCAATAGATGCTTACGATCGACAACTGATTGACTTTGTACATCCCCCTGACTGGATGAATCCAGAGCCTGCGGCTAGTTACGATCTGGTAGTAATTGGTGCGGGGACAGCCGGATTGGTGGTGGCGGCGGGTGCGGCGGGGTTGGGATTGGGGCTAAAAGTAGCTCTGATTGAGCGCAATTTGATGGGCGGAGACTGCCTGAATTTTGGCTGTGTGCCATCGAAAACGATGATTCGATCGAGTCGGGTCATTGGCGAGATTTGGAGGGGTCAGGAGCTAGGTATTCGGGCAGATCGGGTAGAGATTGATTTCAGTGCGGTGATGGAGCGGATGCGGCGGATTCGGGCTGAAATCAGCCACAATGATTCAGCCATGCGATTCCAAGAGCTGGGTGTGGATGTCTTTTTGGGTGATGGCAAGTTTACCAGCCAGGACACTATTACTGTGGAGGAGCGAGTCCTCAAATTCAAGAAAGCGGTAATCGCGACAGGTGCCAGAGCCGCAACCCCTAAAATACCTGGCTTAGTTGAAGCTGGGTATCTGACGAATGAAACGGTGTTTTCCCTAACCGAACGTCCACAGCGGTTAGCAATTATCGGCGGCGGATCAGTCGGGTGTGAATTCGCGCAAACATTCCAGAGATTGGGCTGCGAGGTTTTTTTGTTGCACAATCACAGCCAGATTCTGAACAAGGAAGATCTGCAAGCCGCCACAATTTTGCAGCAGGTATTAACGAAGGAAGGCGTTAATCTGATTCTGGATTGCCAAGTGCAACAGGTAATGGCAACTCCACAGGGCAAGACGATTACTTACAGTACAAAAGACCAAACTGAGACGATTACCGTCGATGAAATTCTCTTAGGTGCAGGGCGGACACCCAATCTTGAAAGCCTAGATTTAAGTCAGGTTGGTGTCGATTTCGACGAGACAGGCGTGAAAGTAAATGACTACCTCCAGACAACGAACCCGCGCATTTATGCCGCTGGCGATGTCTGCATGAAATGGCAGTTTACCCATGCTGCTGATGCTGCGGCACGGATTGTAATTAAGAATACGCTGTTTTCACCCCTGGGGTTGGGTAAAAGTAAACTGAGTGATTTAGTCATGCCGTGGGTGACTTATACAGATCCCGAAATCGCCCAAGTGGGATTATCTGAACATGATGCCCAAGTCCAGGGGCTACAAGTTGGTACTATTAAGATCGAAATGTCTACTGTCGATCGAGCGATAACGGACGGTGACACTGCTGGATTTCTGAAAGTTATTCATCGCCAAGGTAGTGACGAGATTCTGGGCGCGACAATCGTCGCCAGTCATGCAGGGGAAACGATCTCAGAACTAACCACCGCAATGGTCAATAAAATCGGTTTGAGCAAACTCAGCAGCGTGATTCATCCCTATCCCACTCAAGCTGATTGCATCAAAAAAGCTGCCGATGCTTATCGCCGCACTTTACTTACATCCCGTACCAGAAAGCTGCTGGGATTTTTGACTAAGTTGTCTTGAGGGGAGCGGGGGTTTGAGAGTTAGATTAATAGTTGATAAATATTTGTTACGGACGACACGGAGTATCACCATAATTTAGCAGCAGCTAATTTTTTAGTATTATTAGGCACAGAATATCCAATCTAAAATCGGTACTTTGCCTATTACCAGCAGTTTTAAACATACTATTTAGTTATCTCCCCAATTCCTAACTCCCAACTCCCAACTTAACCCATGACTGAAACAACTAAAACACTTTGCCCTTACTGTGGTGTCGGCTGTGGATTAGAAGCTTCGCCACCCGCGATCCCAGGGAAGTCAATCAATCGGGATAGTAGTGGGACACCGATTTGGAAAGTGATGGGCGATAAGTCGCATCCGTCGAGTCAGGGAATGGTGTGTGTGAAAGGGGCAACCATTAGTGAATCGCTCTACAAAGATCGGTTGTCCTATCCGATGGTACGGGCTAATCTAACCGATCCATTTAGACGAGCGACATGGGAAGAGGCTTATACTTTGATTGTCGATCGAATGAAAACTGTCTTACATACTCATGGTGCCGAAGGGATCTGCATGTATGGTTCGGGGCAATTTCAGACAGAGGATTATTACACCGCTCAAAAGCTGCTCAAAGGCTGCTTGGGTACAAATAATTTTGACGCTAACTCTAGACTGTGCATGTCTTCGGCAGTATCTGGCTATATTCAGAGCTTTGGAGCCGATGGGCCACCCTGTTGTTATGATGACATCGAAAAGACTGACTTTGCTTTCTTGATTGGGACAAATACCGCCGAATGTCACCCAATTATCTTCAATCGTCTTAGAAAATATCATAAGCAACACGATCGAGTCAAAATAGTTGTCGTCGATCCGCGTCGCACCGCTACAGCGGAAGCCGCAGATATCCATCTAGCAATTAATCCAGGTACAGATATTGACTTGCTCAATGGGATTGCTTACCTACTACTACGAGCGGGGAAAGTAGACCAACAATTTATCGAATCCTGTACCAGCAACTTCGCCGCCTTCGCAGAGGTGATTCAACATTATCCCCCCGACGTAGTTGCGGCAAAGTGTGGCATTTCCCAAGCCGATCTCGAACAAACAGCCAAATGGTGGGGCGCGTCCAAAAATGTGCTTTCATTCTGGTCGATGGGAGTCAACCAATCTAGTGAAGGTACTGCCAAAGTTCGCCACATTATCAACCTGCATTTGATGACCAGACAGATTGGTAGACCTGGCGCGGGGCCATTTTCCCTCACTGGACAGCCCAATGCAATGGGTGGACGGGAAGCTGGCGGACTCGCTCATATCCTCCCTGGCTACCGCCTCGTCAAAAATCCCGCTCACCGTGCCGAAATCGAGCAGCTTTGGAACTTACCCTCAGGTAGAATTTCGGCTGAAACGGGTAAAACTGCCTGGGAAATGATTACTGGGATGGAGACTGGTTCGATCGGTTTACTATGGGTAGTAGCCACTAATCCAGCGGTGAGTATGCCCGATATCCTGCGAACGAAAGCCGCCCTGCTCAA
>JANXVE010000040.1 GCA_025351825.1 Chamaesiphon sp. 341R_metabat_111
ATTTCGATCGCTCAAGCTGGCGATGGAGTCCTGATCGCAGGCAAAGGACATGAAGATTACCAAATCCTCGGTACCGAGAAAATCCATTTTGACGATCGCGAGCAGGCGCGAATTGCTCTAGGAAAGAGGTTTTAGACTTTAGGCTTTAGGCTTTGGAACAGAGTTGGGAGTTTGCAGTTGGGAGTGAGGAGCGAGGCTTATGAGCACGAAGGTTCTGGCAACCTCCCACACCCCCCACACTCCCCACACCTCCCACACTTCCCACACTCTCCCACAATGGAAAACCCTGCCACTCCAAAACTAAACTTTAGCGATCTTAAAGATGGATCGATCGCACATTTGATGCAGGAGTTGTGTACTCCGTTAACGAATATTCAAACAGCTCTAAAGCTACTCGAATCTCCAGGAATTAAACAAGTTCAACGCCAGAGATATTTGGGATTAATTCGGGGTGAATGCGATCGACAAAACTTGTTAATTAGTGGTGTGACTAGACTGCTGGCGATCGATCGATCTCCCGATCCACTGGAAATAGTCCCAATTAATTTATCGCAAATTATTCCTGGCATCGTTAGTATTTACCAACCGTTAGCAGAAGAAAAAGGGATTAGATTAGGTTACACCATCCCCGACGATTTGCCAGAAATTAGTTGTGTCGAGGGCTGGTTGCGTCAAATTGCGATCGATCTATTACACAACAGTATTAAATACACACCTGAAGGTGGACATGTTTTTGTCCAAGCTTCCGTTCAGGATAAATATGTCCAGTTAGAATTTAGGGATACAGGCATCGGGATTCCCCCACCAGAAATTCCCAAGATTTTCGACAGGTTTTACCGCGTTCGGAGTTTACCAAACGATCGTGGGGCGGGTTTAGGCTTAACGATCGTTCAAAATATTCTGACTCGTTGTGGCGGCTCGATCTCAGTTGTCAGTCAAGTGGGTGCTGGATCGAAGTTTCGAGTACTTCTTCCGATTAGGCTTTAGGCTTTGGGCTTTGGGTTTTAGACTTTGGGATTGGAAACAAATTAGAGAACGCTGGCGTTCTAAACTCTAACCCCTAAAGCCTAAAGCCTAACTCCTAAAGCCTAATTCCCGTGTTATCCAAATTCAGATTTATGTTAGTCAAAGTGATTCAAATCTTTTTGGCAGGTTGCGCGCTAGTATTTTTAACTAGTATTTACGCTCACAAAATCGAACCGATCTGGTTTGAAGTTAAGCACATCGATATTACGCTACCACAACTCGATCGAGCATTCAACGGTTATCGGATCGTCCAAATTAGCGATCTTCATGCTGGGGATGGAACTAATCGATCTCAGTTGGAAAAAGTTGTGGCGGCTGTCAACGCCGAACATCCAGATTTAGTCGTAATTACTGGCGATCATGTCACGCGCATCCCAAAACAGCACCTAGACTTACTAGATACTCTAGCTAAATTACAGCCGCGCGATCGAACTATCTCAATCTTGGGTAATCATGACGTACACAACAATCTTGCACCCGTTCGAGCAGCCATCGAGAAAGCAGGCATTACGTTACTAGAGAATAGTGTCTACACCCTCAACCGCGACAAAGCAACGCTACACATCGCTGGCGTTGGCGATGTCTATTTCAAACAGGATAAACTCGATCTAGTTCTCGCCCAACTACCCGCCACCGGAGCCGCAATCATGCTAGCGCACGAGCCAGACTTTGCCGACAAAACCGCTGCTACTGGACGATTTGGGCTACAATTGTCTGGACACTCCCACGGCGGACAAATTCGGCTCCCCTTTTTCAGCGGATATGTACCGACTCTGGCTGAAAAATACCCCCTCGGACAATATCAAGTTGGCAACATGGTTCAGTATACTAATCGAGGCATTGGGATGGTCAAACTTTACGCCCGTTTCAATTGCCGTCCAGAAATTTCAGTGTTTAATCTAGTCGCAAGTTAGGCTTTAGGCTTTAGGTCATGGACTTTAGATGTTAGGCTGTGAATGTTAGTTTTGATAACGTTTTCGTCTGCTAAATTCTACAATCTCTAGAGTTTTATCTTTTCCCTAAAGCCTAAAGCCCAAAGTCTAATACCTAATCCCTAACCACATGGCATCCATCCGCGAGTTACACAATCAGCTTGTTACGAAACAGAGATCGGCGGTGGAAATCGCGACGGAGGCGATCGATCGAGTGGAGCGACTCGAACCCAAGCTGCGGAGCTTTCTCTGTACCACGCCGACTCAAGCCCTCGAACAAGCCCGATTGGTAGATGCCAAGATTGCCGCAGGGGAAGAGATTGGGATGCTGGCGGGGATTCCGATCGCGCTCAAAGACAATATGTGTACTCAGGGGATTGTGACTACCTGTGGTTCCAAGATTCTGGAAGGCTTTGTGCCGCCTTATGAGTCTACAGTTACTCAGAAGCTCAAAGATTTGGGCGCGGTATCTGTGGGTAAAACTAACATGGATGAGTTTGCAATGGGCAGCTCCACCGAAAATTCGGCTTATCACGTCACTGCCAATCCCTGGGATTTGGAGCGGGTACCAGGCGGATCTTCCGGTGGTTCGGCTGCCGCTGTAGCAGGTTCAGAATGCGTTGTATCGCTTGGTTCTGATACTGGTGGCTCAATTCGTCAACCTGCGTCTTTTTGTGGCGTGGTGGGGCTAAAACCAACCTATGGACTAGTCTCGAGATTCGGACTGGTTGCCTATGCGTCCTCGCTGGATCAAATTGGGCCATTTGCGCGGACAGTTGAAGATGCGGCGATCTTACTTGAAGCGATCGTCGGTTATGACCCCAAAGACTCTACCAGCCTCAATGTAGCGACCCCCAAGTACTCGCAATTGCTCACGTCCGATCTCCCCAAAGGTCTAAAAATCGGGATTATTACCGAAACTTTTGGCGAAGGTTTAGATCCTCAAGTAGCTGAATCAGTACGTAATTCGATCGAACATTTCCGCTCCCTCGGTGCTGAAATTCAAGAGATTTCCTGCCCCCGTTTCCGCTATGGTTTGCCTACCTATTATGTGATCGCCCCTTCAGAAGCATCAGCTAATTTAGCCCGCTATGATGGCGTGAAATACGGTTTTCGCGCTGAAGCCGACAATCTGATGTCGATGTATACCAAAACTAGAGCCGCCGGATTTGGGGCGGAAGTCAAACGCCGAATTATGCTCGGTACCTATGCACTTTCGGCTGGTTATTACGACGCATATTATCTCAAGGCGCAAAAGGTACGGACGTTGATTAAGCAAGACTTTGAGGCGGCGTTTAGTCAGGTAGATATTCTGATTACTCCCACTGCACCCACAACTGCGTTTAAGGCTGGCGAAAAAACTGCCGATCCGTTGAGCATGTATCTCTCTGACTTGATGACAATTCCCGTCAATCTCGCTGGATTACCAGGGATTAGTATCCCCTGTGGTTTTGACGACAAAGGAATGCCGATCGGGTTGCAGTTAATTAGTAATGTGCTGCGTGAAGATATCTTACTCCAAGTCGCCCATGTCTATGAGCAGTCTACTACCTGGCATACTCGATCGCCTAGCATAGGCCTTGCCTAATCACCTAGCTTAGGCAACGGGTCATCTAAAAATGCTTGAAGCCAGATTGTAAGTCAAGCTGGATCGTTGGCTGCTGGCGACGATCGTCAACCAAAAGAACATCTGTCGATCGAGTAATCCTACCGACAATTGCTGCACCTGTACCAATTCGATCGACCAATTCTAGCGCAATTGATTTGGGTAAACACAATACTAGTTCAAAGTCTTCGCCACCATATAGGGTGGATGATTGAGCCGTATCTGGAAACACTGTGGACAGAGCTGGTGAAATTGGTAGACTCGATCGAGATATAATTGCGCCAACTTGACTCGATCGACAAATCTGCACGATCGCATCTGCTAATCCATCACTACTATCCATGCCTGAAATTGGAAAAATTCGATCTGAACTCAATCGCAAATCATCGAGAATTGGCAGGATATCTAGTCGCGGTTGGGGATGTTGGTGAGCAGTAATTAATCTTTGTCGATGTGCCCGTAAATCATCTGCATCTGTAAACTTATTTAGTTCAGACTTGAGCAGTAATTGCAAGCCAGCGTGAGAGTCACCATGATAACCCGTCACAACGATCGCATCGTCAATTTGGGCAGTCGATCGAGCAATGATTTTATTTCTATCTACCGCACCCAGCGCGGTAATCGCTACCGTAGTCACACTCGATCTCGTCAAATCGCCGCCGACGATCCCTGTCCCATATCGCTCCAAACAAGCCTGCATTCCCACGTAAAGCTGCTCTAGCCAGACGACAGGTAAATTTTGGGGTAAACTTAATCCTACCGTGATTCCCAAGGGTGTAGCACCCATTGCCGCTAGATCGGACAGATTCGCCGCCACCGATCTCCAGCCGACATCAAAAGGAGTGGTAGTTCGATCGCTAAAATGCAGGCCATCGACTAAGATATCCGTAGTCACCACCAGCTCACACCCTGCTGGTGGATGCAAAATTGCCCCATCATCGCCGATCGTATTCGGGAGACAATAGGGCTGGATTAACCTAAGAATTCCTTGTTCGCCGAGGTCGCTAATTAGCATTTTGCTAGTGTATCACTCGATCGTTTCTCGAAAGTGAGAATGGTCTGATATCTACTTGGAATTTAGCTGAGATCTAGCTGGCGATCGGTGCCCACCCTACTCGCTAATCTATTGATATCGATCGAACTCCAATTCGATAACTCATCGCTTTTGCATTGGCGCAAGAAAGCAAGTAGGGGTAATTCATGAATTACCCCTACTTGCTTTCTTGCTTACGCTAACGCACCACAGCTACTTCTGCGACCTTTTCCAGCGTCTTGCGATAAACCACTTCAGTTTGAATGGCGATCTTGCCCCAATTAAATCTTTTGCCCAGCTCATCGTAGGCATTGTCTGTCAACCACTTGGCATAGCCAGGATTTTTGAGTACTTCCAAAATGCCCCACGCGAGGGAATTGCAATCCCACTTCCACGTAACTATTCCCGTTTTGGTATGCCTAACTACTTCCGCTAATCCCCCTGCATCCGAAACTACTACGGGTACCCTAGCGGCAAAACTTTCTAACGCCACAATCCCAAAGGGTTCGTACAAGCTAGGAAATACCGCGCAGTCAGCGACGGTTTGGAACTTGTCCAAATCCTCGTCGGACATGAAGCCAGTGAAAAAACATTTATCCCAAATCCCTAAATCCCAAGCCTGTTGTTTTAGTCCATCCGTATTGCCACCACCAATAAAGATTAGTTTGGCATTACCACCTAGTTCCCACAATACTTTTGGAGCCGCATTGAGCAGCACAAATATCCCTTTCTCATAGGTCATTCGCCCCACATAGTACACAATTTGTTCGTGGTCGGCAGCAAATCTGCGGCGAAAGTCCCAGAAATCAAAATCTTTGGGGCGTTGCTTTTTCTCAGGACGAATCCCATTGTAAATAATGCTAATTCTTTCCCACGGACAGCGGAGAATCTGTCCCACCTCTTGGCGCATGTATTGGCTGCAAACGATCGTTTGTTTGGCTGTCTCCACTAGACGAGTTTCCTGAGCGTGGACGTATTCACTGCTCGGATTGTGGATGCCATTATGCCGTCCAAACTCAGTTGCATGAATGGTTGCAACGATCGGCACCTGAAACTTTTCGCTCAAAGCGATCGCCGTATCGGCTACCATCCAATCATGGGCATGAATCAGGTCAAAGTCTGGAGTCACCTCAAGCAATTTTGCCCCATACTTACTCATGCTGTAATTCATATTGCCAATCCAGTTGAAGATATCTTGGCTGAACCCCGCAACTGGAACGCGGTGAACGTAGATGCCTTCGATAATTTCTTTGGCTGGTGCTTGGCTAAATTCAACAGTAATCAGATGAACCTCATGACCTAGTTTCACCAGCTCTGGATACAATTCAGCACCGTGACGAGCGATTCCGCCCACAAGGCGCGGTGGAAATTCCCAAATGAGCACTAAAATTTTCATTTCTACTAGTTTCGCGATTATTCTCCCCTAGTTGGTAATCAAAATTTGGCTAGTTTGTTAGACTTCACTGCCAGCCAGATTTATCATATTATATCTGGCTGGCGTTGGCTTCGTCGCTGCTTTAGGTGCAATTACTTACAAACTTAGCCAACCTGTCCATGCCTTTCTCGATCGTGATTAGATCTGTTGCATAGGAAAGCCGAATACAATCATCTGCACCAAATGGTTGCCCAGGAATTGCGGCAACTTGCTGCTGTTCGAGGAGCTGACTACAAAAGTCTAACGATTTGAATTTAGTATTCCCAATATTGGCGAAGATATAAAAAGCTCCATCTGGTTTAGCGCAAGTTAAACCTGGAATTTGCTGAAGACAATCTAACATTACTTGTCGCCGAGTAGCAAATGCTTGGCGCATCGTCTCTACACAGTCCTGAGAGCCTTCTAGAGCCGCGATCGCACCATATTGAGCGAAAGTACAGACATTCGAGGTACTGTGACCCTGAAGGGCACTAGCGGCCTGGATCAGCGCGACTGGAGCAGCCAGATAGCCGATTCGCCAGCCAGTCATCGAGTAAGCTTTGGCAAACCCGTTGCTAATAATCGTCCGCTGGAAGATTTCTTCACCCAGGGCACCAATACTGACTTGTTCGACTCCATCGTAGATAATTTTCTCGTAAATCTCATCAGATACAACCAGGATATCTCGATCGACAATCACTTTTGCCAATGCCTGTAACTCATTACGGGTGTAGACGACCCCCGAAGGATTGGAAGGCGAGTTGAGAATAAATAACTTTGTCCTGGGCGTAATTGCCGCACTGAGCGCGTCAGCCGTAATTTTATAACCAGTGCTGCTATCGGTATCGACAATCACCGGAACGCCACCCGCCAATTTGACCATTTCAGGATAACTCAACCAAAATGGCGCGGGGATAATCACCTCGTCACCTGGATTAATCACAGCCATCATCAAGTTGTAGAGCGAATGCTTGCCGCCATTTGTGACGAGGATATTTGCAGCACTGTACTTGAGATTATTATCACGTTTGAGCTTACCCGCGATCGATTCCCGCAGTTCTGGCTCCCCAGCCGCCGCACCATATTTGGTTTTACCCCGATCTAGTGCTTGTTTTGCTGCATCTTTAATATGTGCTGGAGTATCAAAGTCAGGTTCTCCCGCACTGAAACTACAGATGTCTTCGCCATCTTTTTGCATTGCCTTAGCCATCGCCGCAATGGCTAAGGTAACGGATGGTTGAATTTCAGTGATGCGCTGTGCCAATTCCATAACTTTACAATTTCCCCAGTCATCTCGTCCAATGTCGTTACACTGTTGTCTATACGAGTTGTCTTTGTTTCTATAATATAGTTCCCTAAGCGTCGTAATTATAAACCCATTTGGGAGAATTTAGACTTAAGAATTTGGGCGATCGATTTCAGGCTGTAAGCTGTGGGTTTCAGATAAAGTCTATTTTTTGACAAATTCACCTAATTTTTGATTAACCAACCGATCTTTTTAATCTAATATTTATGCTCACTGGTGCTTTTGTAACGATCGCAAGTATTAATTTCGATGTGGTAGTGAAATTTTACACCCAATTTCTGGAAAGCCAACCCCAGCCATATCTACCCCATGTCTACGCTGAATTTTCGATTGCAGGATTGAAGTTAGGCATTTTTTGCCCTAAGCCTAGCAATTATGATGAGTTTAAGCAGCCTAGTCAGAGCGGGATGAGCTTGTGTCTGGAAGTGGTTAACCTGGAAGATTCGATCGATAAATTAGCTCAACTCGGCTATGCGCCGCTAGGACAAATCACCACCGCCTCCCACGGACGCGAAATCTACGCCTACGATCCCGACGGCAATCGCCTAATTCTCCATCAATCGGCGAATACTTGATAAGCTCACATCTTGCACCAATGCGTAGACACTATTACTGTCATAACATCAGGGCGGGCACAGAGCCACGCCCCTACACAATTAACCTGTAGGGGCGTGGTCTTGTGCCCGCCCTAGATCTACGCTAATTACTATTTCCTAATTCCCCATGCAACGCCTAGAAGTAGAATCCCGCACCATCCTCATCGGACTAGCTGGTAGCCACGGCTATGGACTAAACCGTCCCGAATCCGATCTCGACTATCGGGGGGTATTCATCGCGGGCAAATCCTACTATTTAGGGCTAGATAAAGTCGAACAAAAAGACACGGGCTGGGATACCGAGCCTGGGATTTTTGATTTTCTTAATGGTGAAAAAGATACAGTCATCTATGAGCTAAAAAAGTTTATTCAACTATTAGCTGGAGCCAACCCCAACATTTTAGAATTGCTGTGGTTAAAGCAATATCCAGTTCAAACTCCAGTCGGTAAATACCTACTCGAACATCGGCAAATATTTCTGAGCAAGCGAGTTAAGCATACCTATTCTGGCTATGCGTTTGCCCAAGTTAAAAAAATTGAATCTCATCGCAAGTGGCTGCTCGATCCACCCCAAGAAAAACCAACTCCTGAAAAATTTGGTCTTATCGCCGAACGTCCGCTCAATCGAGAAGAACTCCATGCTTTTCTCGAATATCTGTATAGTTTATTGCGCGGTAAAATCGAATACCTTTCCGAAGCCCAAGAGCTGCATCAATTATTAACTGGAGATATTGACTACAAGGGCTTATTGAAACAGCATAATTTGACTGATGATGTGATTGAATACACTCAAAACCTCACGAATAGTCGCGGTGATTTTATTAAGCTGCTCCAAAAAAGTCAGCAGTATCAAAATGCTCTGCGGGAGTGGAACGCATACCAATCTTGGAAAACCAATCGCAATCCCACCCGCGCAGGGATGGAAAAACAATCGGGTTTCGATCTCAAACATGCGATGCACTGCATCCGATTATTACGCAGTGGTCTAGAGATCTTACAGTCAGGTGAGGTGTTTGTCGATCGAAGAGATACTGGCGATGCTGATGAACTCAAAGCAATCATCAATGGTGAATTTACATACGAACAAGTAACTAAAATTTCTGACGATTTGATGGCGGAACTCGATCGAGCCTATGATATTTCTAGTCTACCCCATCATCCCGATTTAGCTGCAATCAATCAGCTATGTATGGATCTAGTCGAAATGCAAGGATGGTAATCAAATCACCCAGTTCAAAGTCTTTTTGCTTCTGTTGTAAATGGTTTGTGGGCATTGCTCACCCTGTATTTTCCACCGATTGAATAATAAAATTCAATATCTAGCTTACTCAGCCTGTATTACTTTCAAAAATTCTTCTGCTGTGACTATTTTCACCCCACGAAATGGGTTGAGTACTAGCAAATCTTTATCACCGCTGACAATATACTGCGCTTGTCCGTTTAATGCCAATTCTAAAATCTTGTCATCTTTTGGATCGCGGCATTCCTGCACTTGTTCAATAATATCGATCAAGATCGCTCGCTCGATGAATGTTTCTAAGAATTCGTCTCGCTCTTCACTTGTTAAAAAGCGATCGAATTTCTTCCGTCCGAGTACATCGCTAAGTTCTTCTAATAACTCAGATGATAATAAAATTTCGCCATGATTTAGGGCATAGTTAAATGCCTGTTCAGGTTTACTGTGCTCGAACAGCAACGAACTCACAATTACGTTTGTATCAAAGACGTAACGTATTTTACTGTTCATTCAAAATTGAATCTAAAATTTCTGGTGTCAATCCTCGCGCCTGTGCTTTTTGGCTGATGTCACTCATTACTGCTTCTAGTGTTCTTTTGTCACGACTTGTTTGAGTCAGTTTTAAGCTGATTAACGCCTCGATTTTACGTCTTTGCTCTTGGGGCACGGTTTCAAAGATGTGGGCGGCTTCTAGATTAACATGAACTGTAATGGGTTTAGTTTCCATATCACTTGGTATCGGATACTGATATTATACTAGACCTACTTACTATTCATGGGAAGCTAAACTCAGGAATCTAGTTGGGTTGAAGAATGAAACTAGTACTTGGCGGCGTAAATAACAGTAATATTTTGGGAAGGGTTGGGAGTTCGGAGTTTGGAGAATTTGAATAGTGGTTGAACCTGCGCCGAGTACTAGGGCATACCCAACTGTAAGAAGGGCATTAAATTTACTGCAATTTCAGAAACTTCTCTAATGCTGCAACCATGTTTGGTGGCCAGCGACGAGTGTTTCTGACCCAATCTAGATCTTTATAGCGACCATCTAAACCAATTACTGCTACCCAATTACTTTCAGCTTCACCGCGTTGACCATCCTGCCACAGAGCGGCACTTAGAGCTGCTCGAACGTCGGGAAAATCTCGGTATTTTCTGACGATGTTTTTCATGTTGCGGATTGCTTCGGGGATTTGACCATCTTGATACAAAGCTAGGGCATAGTTAGCACGAGCAAAAGCAAAATCAGGGGCTATTTCTGATGCTCTAACATAATTATCGATCGCTCTTTTCCATTCACCCAAACCAGCGTAGGCATTACCTAAATTATTCCAGGCCATTGCATCTTTGGGATCGATCGAGAGGATATACTTATAGTCAGATATTGCCTCCTTCCATCTACCCAAACCTTCCAAGGCTGTGCCGCGATTGAGGTAAGCATCGGGATAATTAGGTAATAGTTCGATCGATTTGTCGAAGTCGGCGACTGCTTCAGTGAGTTTGTTTTGGCTGACACGAGCATTGCCCCGATTGCTCCAGATTGCTGGGTTTTGGGGAAATAGATCGATGAGTTGTGTCCAATACTTTTCAGCAGTTTTGAAATCACCTTCGTTAGTAGCTGTAAAAGCTTGGGTGCGGAGTTTATCGCCTAGTTCAAATTCTGTGTCTGTGATATCGGTTGAGGCTGGCTGCGCTAGTCCAGAACTAATCGGCGTTAACACCATTAGCACGATCGCTAAAATACTCACCAACCACCGCTTTATCATAAGGAATTTTGATATTTTATTCCTTTACTGTAAGGGAATCGAGTGAAACTATCAATTTAATTTGGTATTACTGGTGGTGGTGCGTTACGCTAGCGCGGTAACACACCCTACGATCCCAATGCTAAAAATACGCCCCGCTCAGGAAAATGATGTTAATACTATTTTTGAATTAATCATGGGTTTGGCTGCTTATGAGAAGCTAACTGACAATGTGACGGGGAATAGTGACTTACTTCGATCGCATTTATTTGGAGCTAGACCTTATGCAGAATCGCTCGTTGCCGAATTAGATGGCAAGCTCGTCGGGTTTGGCTTATTCTTCCATAATTATTCTACTTTCCTGACCCAACCAGGACTTCACCTGGAGGATGTCTTTGTGCTCCCCGAATATCGCCGTCAGGGGATTGGAAAAGCACTAATGATAGGTGTTGCCAAAATTGCTTTCGAGCGGGGTTGTGGACGCTTGGAGTGGTCGGTGCTGGACTGGAATCAACCTGCGATCGAGTTCTATCAAAGTCTCGGTGCAACCATTCTCCCAGATTGGAAAACTTGTCGGATGACAGCCACAACATTGGCGGAGATTGCGGCTACAGCCGAAAGTGACTAAGATTTAGACAGCAACATACAGCGGGAAGGAGAACTTGATGCTGACAATCTGGGTGAATGAACTTTTGGATCCTGGTAATCTGATGCACGCTTGCATTGCAACCCGCAGCGAAGAATTAGCTAGAGAATGTCATGAATCTTTTCAAAAGCATCTCACGCTAGAACAACAGCAACTCGGCTGGGTTGCCAGTTTGCGGACAGTCTCCGATTGGAATGATGTACCTGTAAATTCGCTGAATCTCGCCTAGTTGGGTGCGTTGGGTTGTCTCCTGACGGAGAGGCTACGCCAACATTCTTCAACCCAACCTACGGATCTGCTAAACCACTAACAACTAAACCACTAAACCACCACTTCAACTAAATCTACGCCGATAGTTTGCAACAGATTCTACTAGCCCGATTGCGACAAAATTGGTAATCAGTGCCGATCGACCATAGCTGATCCAGGGTAGCGGAATGCCCGTAACAGGTGCAACCCCGATCGTCATACTGATATTGACGATGACCTGAAAACTAATCATCGACAGCACCCCAATCGCCAGCAGCGAGCCAAAGTTGTCGGGAGCTTGGCGGGCAATCTTCAGCAGTCGCCAGCAGAGAAAGAAAAAAGTCAGCAGTAGACACATGCCCCCGACAAATCCTAGTTCCTCCCCGATCGACGAAAAGATAAAATCAGTATGCTGTTCGGGAATAAAATTAAGCTGGGTTTGAGTACCTTGATTGAGTCCCTGTCCCCATAGTTCTCCGGCACCGATGGCAATACGTGACTGAATCAGGTGATAACCAGATCCCAGTTGATCCGCTTCAGGATTGAGAAAAACGATCAGCCGTTTGCGTTGATATTCCTTGAGAATACCCCAGATGATCGGCCCGATCGATCCAGCACTGAGATTAACGCCAAGGGCAACAATCGCACTTACCCAGCGCATTGGCAGCGTCAACCAAGCTACAATCCCCGCCAACACTGACCAAAAGATCCAGATGGGGATGCTGACGCTGTGGAGAATTGCCGCCGCTAGGGGCGATACTAGCAGCAATAACCAGCCTGGATTGGCATTTGCCCAGTACAACATGCCCAGAGCGATTGCCCCAAATACTAACGATGTGCCTAGATCTGGCTGTTTGAATACCAGCAGCCAGGGTGGGATCGTAATCGCCAAAGCACGTAAAAATGTCGGTAAAGTATTCGCTGGACGATGATGCAACATCGCCGCCAGCGTAATAATCAGCCCCACCTTGGCGAACTCTGACGGCTGCACTTGGATCCCCGCGATGCTAATCCACCGCTGCGCCCCTTTGGCACTACTCCCCAAGGCAATTACCGCTAGTAACAAGCCATTCGTCGCACCATACGTCACCCAGTGCCAACGCAGCAAATTAGTGTAGGGAATCCGTGCCAGCCCCAACACAATCACCAGCCCAATCCCCCCAAAGATCCAGTGTTGTGTCCAATCAGTTACAGCCTGATTTAACTCGGCACTGCGGATCATCACCCCACCAAAGAATGTCAAACCGATTACCAGTAGTATTAGCACCCAATCCATTTGTTGCCAATGGATGAATAGATCTTGCCAAGGGGATCTGCGGGATGAGTTGCGCTGCATTTTTGGGGTGTGGGAGTGTGGGGGTGTGGGAAGTGTGGGAAGTGTGGGGGGTGTGGGAAGTGTGGGGGGTGTGGGGGTGTGAGAATAATTTCCCCAAAACCTAAAGCCTACCCTCTACCCTCTACTCTCATACCCCAAAGCCTAAAGCCTAACCCAAAGCTACTATTGATACTTTGCCTGCGATCGATTTGGCAATGCTGACTAGAGCTTGAGCGGCAGCGGATGCTGGGTTGCCCAGAACGATTGGGATGCCGTTGTCGCCGCCTGTGCGGACGGGAATTTCGAGGGGAATTCGACCTAATAAAGGTACCCCTACTTCGGCGGCAAATTTCTCGCCACCATCTGAGCCAAAGATGTCGTACTGCTTGTCTGGCATGTCTGGGGGAATAAAATAGCTCATATTTTCGACTACGCCCAACACGGTAGTGAATTTTTCAAACATCCGCAATCCTTTGCGGGCATCGGCGAGGGCGACGGTTTGGGGGGTAGTGACAATTACGGCTCCAGCCATTGGGACGGCTTGGGCGAGGGTGAGCTGCGCGTCACCAGTTCCAGGTGGGAGATCGACAATCAGGTAATCTAGTTCACCCCAGTTAACTTGGTACAGAAATTGACGGATAATCCCGTTCAACATTGGTCCCCGCCAGATTACAGGCTGATCTCGATCGATCAAAAATGCCATTGATACGACTTTTACGCCGTGATTGAAAGCAGGCTCCAAACTACCATCGGCGGTGGGTACTAGTCGAATATCGCTCAAACCAAACATCAGGGGCGCATTTGGGCCATAAATATCTGCATCGAGTAGCCCAACCTTCGCGCCCAGTTGAGCGAGAGCCACAGCCACATTTGCGGCGACGGTACTTTTGCCCACGCCACCTTTGCCACTGGAGATGGCGATAATATTCTTGACTCGATCGATGCCTTGGCGGTCGGGCAAGCCCTTCTGCTGGGGAATTTCGGCAGTAACTTCAACTTCTACGTCGGTTACGCCTGGGAGCGTTCTAACTGCCTGTTTGCATTCATCGACAATAAATTCGCGCAAGGGACAGGCTGGTGTCGTCAATACAACTGTAAATTTGACCAAACCGCCATCGACCTGAATATTCCGAATCATATTCAACTCTACCAGACTCTTTTGTAGCTCTGGATCCTGGACGGGTTTGAGTACTTCTAAAACAGCACTTGGATCTAACATAAAGATATTTACAGATGATTGCGATTCGGCTCAGTCAATACTTTACGCCATATCTAAGTATCTTAACTGGGAATCACCTGTTGTCTAGCTAAATTGCCAGTCGATTGAGTTCGGATCGATCGAATTTCCATCTGGGCAGGAATCGATCCATCAAGGCGGTAAAGCGATGGTTGTGGCTTGGCTCAATCAGGTGAGCCAGTTCATGCACGACCACGTATTCTAAACATGCTGGTGGCTTTTTGGCTAGTTCCGAATTAAATCGAATCGTTGCTAACGTTGGGGTACAGCTTCCCCACTTGGTTTTCATTTTCCGCACAGTCACGTTTTTGGTTTGGACATCCATCAATAGTTCCCATTTGGAAATCAGCGGTGGTAGAGCGGCTTCGATCTGCTGACGATAAAATCGATCGACGATCTCACATTTTTGAGCTGTAGTAGTCAGTGGCGAAACTTGGAGCAGTAGGCAATCATCACGAAGTTTTAACTGCGGGGCTGTATCTACCGCGACAACTTTTAGCAAATGTGGCTTGCCCCAGAGATAATGGTGTTCTCGATCTACATACACTTGACTAGTCTCTGGTACGTCGTTGCGGAGTCTTGCCTGTTGTGTTCTAATCCAATCCAGTTTGGAATCAGCAAAGATCTGAATCCGATCCAAACCCATCCGCAATGGTGCCGAAATTCTCACGGCTCCGTTGGGTGGATAAACGCGGAGATGGATATGCTTGATGTTCTTTTTCACCACTTCAACGGTGATGTCACCTAACTCGATTAATTCGATCGTCATAGCTGATTGTGAATTCATAGTAGGCAAGCGCAATCATTTATAAAGTAGACCATTGTGTCCAAATTTGTATATTTCTCGTAACAACATGCGGCAGCCGATCGCCTGAATATGCTAGGTTTCTAGATAGTTAAATCAACTCAACCTTCAATTCAACTCCCGCTCTATGACAGCTTTTGCCACCGACACCAAATTTCTGCCCCCTGCTGATGCGAAAAGTCGGATGACTCAGTTCATGCGGGAATTTCAGGATAGTATCTGCAAAGGTTTGGAAGCAGCCGATGGTGGTGGTAAATTTCAGGAAGAAAGCTGGGATCGTCCCGAAGGCGGGGGTGGTCGATCGCGGGTGATGAAAGAAGGTAATGTATTCGAGCAGGGTGGGGTCAACTTTTCCGAAGTTTGGGGCGACCATTTACCACCCTCGATTTTGAGCCAACGTCCCGACGCGGCTGGACATCGATGGTTTGCGACAGGTACCTCGATGGTACTGCATCCACGCAATCCCTATATTCCCACCGTTCATCTCAACTATCGCTACTTTGAAGCTGGCCCTGTGTGGTGGTTTGGAGGTGGTTTGGATCTGACTCCCTACTATCCATTTGCCGAAGATGCCAGTCATCTCCACAATACCCTCAAGGGAGCTTGCGATAAGCATAGCCCCGATCTATACCCGACTTTTAAGCTCTGGTGCGATGAGTACTTCTACCTCAAACACCGCAATGAGACTCGTGGCGTGGGGGGAATCTTCTTTGACTATCAAGATGGTCAAGGGGCATTGTATCGCGGCCCTGACCCTCAAGGCCCTGCGGCTGAATATAGCGATAAGATCGGCGTTCCCACTCCGCGTACTTGGGAGGAGTTATTTGCCATCACTCAAGACTGCGCGAATAGCTTCCTACCTGCATATGTGCCAATTGTTGAACGTCGTCGCAATACTGAGTATGGCGAACATCAGCGCAATTTCCAACTATATCGGCGTGGACGCTATGTGGAGTTTAATCTAGTTTACGATCGAGGCACGATTTTCGGTCTTCAGACTAATGGACGTACGGAATCAATTCTGATGTCGCTTCCACCCCTGGTTCGCTGGGAATATGGCTATCAGCCCGAACCAAATTCTCCAGAAGCCGAACTCTACAATGTCTTTCTAAAGCCTCAGGACTGGGCAAATTGGAAAGGGTAAATAGTTGATAGTTGAGTGTGTTGGGTTGTCTCCTGACGGAGAGGCTCCGCCAACATTCTTTAACCCAACCTACAGATCTCTTGCTAAACCACTAAACCACTAAACCACTAAATTCACTTGTCCATACAAAACTGATAAAAAAACTCATCATCGCCAAAGGACTGCTTATTAGAGAGATTTTTGAGCCAGTTGTCATCGATTAATTTTACGCCGAGGGTGACAGCATCGGGACGATCGATCGATAGCCGCTTAGTCATCCAATCTACTCCCTCCCGTCCGATAAAACAGCGGCGATGGGGAAAGCGAAAACTTTGGGCGCGATCCTCGATTTTGACTCCCGATTTCGATCGCATCTCTTCGACCAACTGAGCTAGACTAAAATACTTGACGATATCAGCCGCTGCTGTAGCTACTTTAGTAATGTATCGATCTTCATACCAGATCGTCACAATATCTCCATCTTCCACGAGAAGACAGGCGATTACAGGTTCTGGATCGAGATAGTTGCGCCGCATTTCAGTAATTGCGACTTGACGCTGCTGCTTGGGAAAAGAATTGCCACGCACAAATACATTGCCCTGGTAGCTTACTCCACTGACAATTTCTGATGTAGTTCCGAACTGACGTACGAGTTGACAATAACTTACGTCTTGGGACTTGAGTAACATGCCACCTATTTCCTAATGGGACAAAAATCGAATTTGTGAACGATACATTAATCTGAATATTAGTTACTATACCCCTCTGGTCGATCGATATTAACCGATCCAAAAATAATATCCTGCTAGCGGTCTAGCAGGATCGGTAAATCCACAAAAACGTTAGATCTAAACTATTGATATCCAAGTGGTAGATCTCGTTGGGCAAATGGTGCGACTTGACGCAGATTGTCTAGAGCATACTTGATATCATCACTAGGATCGACAGCAACCCAGCCGTCGGCGGTAGCTACCTTGGTTTCAAAGTGAAGGTGAGGACCAGTCGAGTTACCTGTACTGCCGACACGCCCGATTACGGTACCTTGTTCGATTCTTTGTCCTGGTTGAACAAAAACTTCCGAAAGATGCCCGTAGAGCGTCTGCTGGACACCATTATGTTGGATCACGATCGCCTTACCATAGCCACCCAGCCAGCCGGAAGACATGACGATTCCAGTTCCAGCAGCGACGACAGGCGCACCCATTGGCGCACCGATATCTACACCAGAGTGGAAGCGACGGCTACCTGTGATGGGATGTGTCCGCCAACCAAAACTGGATGTCGTTGGAGCTGGGCTGCTGAGTGGGTAAATTAACTGAGCCGCAGCTTCACCAGTATTGACAAAAGCAACTGGTGTTTGTGAATTTGCCATCCCTGCTGGACGAACACTCGGAATTGCTGGCACAGTTGGCACCGCTCTGGTTGCGCTGATTTGGGGCAGGTGCGCGACAGGTTGAACTACCGTTAGTCCATTGCGTGGTGTAGGTACAGAAATGGCGATTGAGTCTTGGGCTGTTGCGGGCTTAGTCGGGCTTGTTTGAGCTGTTACCGCAGGTTTCATTGGTGCCACAACAGTATTTCTGAGTCCGTGCAATGGTACCACTTTTGGTGTGAGTGGCTGACGTTGAGCTACTTGTGATGCCGCAGGCTTAGTTGCCACGGCAGTTGGGAGTGTAGATTCAGATCCAGCTCTACCAAAACGAGGTAGCGAAGGATTGGGAATGTTGGCAACTGCTGGTACAGGGCGATAGCCATTAACAGATGGATCTAGCTTCGGTTTGGATTGGATGCTAGTTGTCGGTGCCGATTGACTGACGATCGACTGTGATTTAAGATCGCTAGGTTGAATCTGACTGGCTGTGGTACTGACGACTTCCCTGCTCTGAGTAGGAATAGTACGAGTGAGTGGAGCTGGAACCGCAATACTGATGAATTCCTCAAAAGCTGTTGGTTCGGAATTCGATTCATTAACACCAACAGTATAGTTTTCTGCACTGAGAATGTCAGTGTGCTGAGGGCGGACAATTGTGCCCGTCGGCAGAATTACGGCATCAGCAGGCGCAACGGCAATCGGTACTTCCCGATTAGGTAATTGAGCTGAATTAGTTTGAACTGGAGCTGGTTTTTGAGCGAGGGGAAGGTAGGGACCATATATTTCTCGATCTTCGGGTTTCGCCGAAACATTACCAGCCACTGGCGATGCTGAGGCTTGGATTAATTCGGGTACGTCAGTTTTGGCGGTAGAGATCGGTTTGAGATCTGCCCAAACCAGTCCGGTGCTGCTGAGGAAACTAATGCTTCCTACCCAAGCGACAATCTTCAATAGCAGGGGGCTGCGGAAAAAGATATTCAACCGAGGCTGCTGACGTGAATGATTCGATGTTTTTTCTGCCTTGCTGCTCATAGTTATTTTAAGTTAACGCAGTCCAGTTCAGAACTATTCATTTGCCCTAGCATCGCAAGACTAATTAAGTCTCGCGTATGTCCAAAGTCACAAATCCTCGTAGCCCAGTGTAAATGTCCCAGGAGTAAGATACGTTTCCGTCATCTCCGTGGTAGTTGTAAACTCGATGTGTAGCTCACCTTGCGGCGAGATCCCCAACACAGTTCCCAACTTGCCATTCACCATCACCGAGCGTCCACGAGCATTGAGTAGTTCTAGATAGTTCGACAGTAATCTGTCGATCATTGCTGGATTGCAACATTTATACCCACTTATAATTCCCCTAATCGTACAACTTGTTAACATCTCCATGCTAAAGTTTGCGTAATTTGGCTGAGGATCCTTACTATGAGCCAAATTAATTGCCGGACTTTCTACTGGATTGGCATAATTGATGCCAACTCCAACGATTGCCTTCTGGATTCTACCTTGAAATATTCGCGTTTGAGTTAAAATTCCGCCGAGTTTTCGACCATCGAGGATCAGATCGTTGGGCCATTTGATCGACACGTCAATTCCCTGCTGTCTCAATCGATCCGCAATTCCCCAAACTAATCCGATCGTTAATTGATGTACATTTATTGCTGGTAGATCGGGAGAAATGGCCATCGACAGATACAGTCCACCTGGCTCTGAAGTCCACGTCCGTCCGCGCTGCCCCCGTCCGGCTGTCTGAGTCTTGGCAATTACTACCGTACCTGAAGGCGCATTTTCTTCTGCTATCAATTGAGCTAATTTATCATTAGTCGATGTCAATGTATCAAAAATATGAATATTTAGATCTAGTCCTAGATCGCGATCTTCAGCCAATAAGCTCAATATTTTTTGTCGTTCACGCTCTAATTCACTATTCACTATTCACCATCCACTAATTTCTATAATTTCGGTATAATCAAAATCATTAGGACTATGCTTAATTAATGGATAACGAGTATTATTAATTTCTAAATAGTCCTCGGGGCAATCTAATTTAGAAGTGTAGTAAGTCAAAAGATATTGCCTGCCAATTTTTGGCTGCATTTGGGTTTCTACTTCGTCCCGCCATTGCGTCTTCGTCACCAGTACAACGAGCTGATTTGCAAGTTGGGGTAATATTTTGGCAATTTGACGACGGGAAATCCGATCGAGACTGCCAAACGGTGAGTCCATTACGATGGGGAAGGTATTGCTTTCTGGTCCAATTAGAAGTTTTTGCTCGCTCCAGGTCCGGACTCGATCGATAATTCCGCCAATAAATGACAGGCTGAGAATCTGGTTTTCGCCTGTAGAAGCAGCGACAGTAGTTTCGACACCTCGCGTATTTTCAATTAACATAAGTTCATACTTTTCAGTGATCTTCGGTAAGTAGGGCGTAACCGAAATCGTTTGGAAAATCTGTTGCACCCGTTGTTCGAGATCGAGTCGAAATTGCTGCTCTTGTTGATGGCGAATCGTCGTTAATTCGGCAATTGCTGTCGTCGCTGCTTGAAGCCGACGGTGGGCAAGATTTTGTCTGTCGAGGTTTGTCTGCTGTTTGGCAATCTGTTTCGCTAGGGATTGAATTTGACCTTCGAGGTGGATGATTTGCTGCTTATTTTGCCCTTGACTAAGAGTGAGATCGCGAACTTTGACTTCAATATCATCGAGCCGCTTTTGGAGGCTACTAATCTCAACATTAGTATCTTGGCGAAGCTGGAGTTCGAGGTTGTCGATCTTGATTTCTAACTGACTAATCTCTGCTCTAGCCGCAGTTACAACTTGCTGCTGAAGATCGATCGATTGCCAAAATTCCGCACCTTTAGTTTCGAGATCTTCTACCTGGGTAATCAGTCGCATGGTTGTTTCTTCAATTACGGCAATACTGGCGCGAGATAGCCAGTTTTGAACGTGAATATAGGCAGCAGTCTTCGGCTCTAACTTCGTGCCGCAGAGACAATTTTGGTGCTGAAGTAGTTGACTCAAGAATTCGCGGGAGATTCCTTGATTGAGTTCACCTCGATCGCGCAATTCACCGACAATTGTCTGAAAATTTTGAGTCAAATCCGTAATTAGCACAGTATGTGCTTGACTTGAAATTAATTGCTTAATCGCTGTCTGAGCTTGACGAAGCTGGGTTTGGTGAGTAGCTTTAGTTCGTTCTAATTCTTGTCGTTGTAATTGAGTGGCTTTAGCAGCAGTTAGTTCTAATAGATAAATATCGATCTCTTGCTTAATCTGTTTAAAATTAGCAATTTCCTGAACTATTTCAGCTTGCCGCAGCTCGATGCGATCGATCTCTTGTTGACACTGCTGTTGGGACTTTAATAAATCTTTGGTTGTAGTATCACCAATTTGAGCAAGCTCAGTTTCTAGCGTTTTTTTAGCTTCAGCCAGATGTTTGATCGATCGATTTAAGACTTCCACACCGAGCAATATTTTCGTCGCTTCAGCGATTTCTAATCGTTTATCCTGGCGGACGATTTGCTCGATCCGTTCGCCGTCAAAGAAAAAATATTGATGTAGACTCGCAGGTAAAATTCGCCCAATAATTTCATCGGGCGGTTGTTGGGGATGTAGCCACTTACCATCAACATCACCGATGTACAGATACAGCAGCTCATTATTGACGAGATTAACGCCAGTTTCCTGCTTGTACGCTCGACACATCCGTTTAGCGCGATAACGCTTACCATCGTGCTCCCAGGCAACTTCTACCCAGCTATCCACCGCCGTACCAATATCCGCTTCTGCAATCGCCCGTTTATTGACTAACTGCTGAGACTCGGCAAAAGCAGCCGTAAATTTTTCATACAGTACCCAAGTAAACGCATTCAGGATTGTCGTCTTCCCCGCGCCGTTATTGCCATGAATAATCGTAGTGTTGCGAATATCGTCTGTGGCAAGATGAATTTCAGGAGTCTCACCATAGAATTGGCGGAAGTTGCAGAGCCGAATTGTGGTCAACTTCATACGACAATTTCTTTGATGATCTTCAGGATATCATCATTGATTGGTGAATTCTTCTTGCGATCGAGCCTGTCTTTTTCCAGTTGCAGTACTCGCTCGATAATTTGGCGAATTTCCGGCGTAAGGTGTTGAGTCATTCGATCGAGCTAATAATACTAACAGCCTTCATGTGTAGTGCTTGAGCGGAACATATTTCAGGGATCGATCGTCTGATTTGATACCCAAGTAAATATTATCTCACATGAAAAAGCTTTTATTCATCCCCGCAATCCTGTTTGCAGTTGTAATGGCTGCAATTACTCAATCACCGCAAGCAGCTCTAGCTGGCGGGATTGGCAACAATTACATCGCACCCTCAGTCGATCGAGTGTCTGGAAAGCCGTAGTGTAGTTGGATACTCGATCGAGATGAGTTCAGTTAATATTCGTGTCTACTCAGCAGTGCGCCACTCTTGTCCCAGACGGACAGCTTCATCAAAGGTAGGGTAGTTTTCACAACTATCTGTAATTTCTCTCTACAAAACTAAGCTGCCACAACCTCAACCCGAACCTTCATTCCAGCATGAGTCAACATCGTAATTAATAGCTCAACTTGGAACCTATCGATATCACCTCCAAGCAATCCTTCCACACAATCGATCGTTGTTTTTAGCTGTAACGCTGCTTCCTCTAGACTCCATTGATTCGATCGAATCAACTTCCGCAGACTAATCATCAAATCAGATCGAACCCTCAAATTTTCTGATTCCTCCGCTGAGAAACCCAGCTCTTCAAAAATATTTTGATTAGTTTGAGTCATTCTAAATCATCCTGGCGTTGTTGCAGCAGTTGTTTGTATCGTTGTTGTCCAAGCTCAATATCGCTACGGGAAGTCTTATGAGTCTTCTTCTGAAACGAGTGAAGAACGTACACGGCTTCCTCAAACTTCGCGACATAGAAAATACGATAGGCATTATCAGTCCGAATACGAATTTCCTCAACTCCCTTCCCTACCGTGGACATTGGCTTGAAATCTGAAGGAAGATCGCCTTGCTGAATCGCTCGTAACTCAAATCCCGCCTGACGACGCGCATCATCAGGAAATTCCATCAGATCCTTTTTTGCCGCACCAATCCATTCAATTGGTTTATCGGTCATGACTTGGTTGCTCGAATACCTACAGCTATTATATCTCGATTATTTGTTCGATCGAGCTGAGTTCGATTAAGATTATCCAAACTGTGATTAATTCTATAGAGCAATCATAGTCTATCTGTTAATCATTCTAATCATAGTTCAGACATTAATATTCAATGGTGGGTTGGGTTGAAGAATGAAACCCAACATCTCTAGGATGTCTGTGTGTTCGTTGGGTTTTCTCCTGGGGGAGAGGCTCCGCTAACGCTCTGCTCTACCCAACCTACCGCTAGTGTTTTCACGAAGAAATTTTTCCATACGTTCCTCACGAGTCAAAGCAAAAGGCTCACACTGCTTTAGAATTTGTGCAGAAGTAAGCACTTCACGAATCGCTAAAAACTTTTCAAAGTAGACTTCGGTGGCTTCAAGTTTCAGCATTTTCAGCTCATACTCTTTCTTTTTTAACTCTTCAGCCGAGCCTGCACTAATTATTAATTTAGTCAACAGAATTTCACCTTCATGAACTTCTGTCTCAAGTTTAGTAGTTGAATCTTCATATTCATTTTCGATAATCTTGAGCTGTTTTACCTGAGTTTCAGTAAGCTTAAAACTTTCAATCCACTCGTTGCTATTTCCAGTCAGCAGGGCTTTACCAATTCCAAGTAATAAAGTAACAGATTGAGGAAGTAGAGAAATAATAATCTTAAACACAAAAATCTGCCCCTCAGTAAATTAGAAGTTGTAGTTGAATAAATACCGTAATGGAATAAGTGTAGATTTGGCTAAAAAATGAAACCCAACACCTAAATGTTGGGTTTCATTAATTTCTACGCTGCTTGGGCTTGACGTTCGGGAGAGAATTGGAACATTGAGTAGACCACATTCCGGCGAATGTCTGTCATCATTTCCAGGAACATCTCATAACCTTCCTGCTTGTACTCAATCAGCGGATCTTTTTGACCGTAGCCGCGTAAACCGACTGATTCGCGGAGGGCATCCATTGATTGGAGATGTTCGCGCCAGAGGGTGTCGATTTGTTGGAGGATGAAGAAGCGTTCGGCTTGGCGCATCAGTCCGGCTTGAACTTTGTCGATGTCTGTTTCCTTGACATCGTAGGCACGGCGGACTTCTTCACGCATGTAGATTTTGATTTCGTCGTAGGTCATGTCTTCAATTTGGGCGGGGGTCAAATCGTTGAACAGACTGACAAATTCCCGTGATTTGGAGACTAGCTTTTCGAGATCCCATTCTTCTGGTGGTAGATCTGGGTCGATGTAGTAATTGACGATATCGTCCATTGTTCGCTCGGCATAGCGAACGACTTGTTCCTTGAGGTCTTGCCCTTCGAGGACGCGACGACGTTCGGCGTAAATGGCGCGACGTTGATTGTTCATCACTTCGTCATATTCAAATACTTGCTTGCGGATGTCGTAGTAGTGGGTTTCTACTTTCTTCTGGGCACCTTCGAGGCTATTGGTCAGCATTTTGGACTCGATCGGCATGTCTTCCTCGACACGGAAGGCATCCATTAAGCCGCTGACTTTATCACCACCAAAGATTTGCATCAACGGGTCTTTTAAGCTGAGGAAGAACTTGGTGGAGCCTTTATCGCCCTGACGACCTGCGCGTCCTCGGAGCTGGTTGTCTACGCGGCGAGATTCATGACGTTCGGTACCAATGACGTGTAAGCCGCCGTTGTTGAGGACTTCTTCATGCTCGACAGAAGTGAGTGCGTCGTATTGCTTGCGAATTGCGCGATAGGAGTCTCGCAATTTTTGGACAGCTTCGACCTCCGTTGGTGCTTTTTCACAGGCGACGGCAATGGTTTCTTCGGCATCGAGTTCGGATAAGCTGCGTTCACCATAGTGTCCGACGGCAAAGTTAACTGCATCTTTGAGCAGAGCTTCAGTTTCTTTGGATATTTCAGTTGGGAAGATATCGGGAGATGCTTTCCAGGTTTTGGCTTTTTTGCCTGGAGCAAAACCTTTGCCGGAAGCCTTGCTCTGTTGGGCGGCGGCTACAGTTGAGGGGCTGAAGTTGCCATCATCTTCAGGTGCGACGATGCGGGGCATCAGGTATTCTCGGACTTTTAGCCGCGCCATGTAGTCGGAATTACCACCCAAGATGATATCAGTACCGCGTCCGGCCATGTTGGTGGCGATCGTCACAGCACCTTTGCGTCCAGCTTGAGCGATGATTTCGGATTCCCGCTCGACGTTTTCTGGTTTAGCGTTGAGCAGTTGGTGAGGAATTTCGAGCTGATTCAATAGTTGGGACAGCACTTCTGATTTCTCAATGCTGGTGGTACCAACCAATACAGGTCGTCCAGTGTTGTGCATATCCGAGCATTCTTGCGCGACAGCTCGCCATTTAGCTTCTTCGGTTTTGTAGACAACATCGGGGAAGTCATACCGTTGTCGCACCCGATTGGTGGGCATGACGGTGACTTGGATTTTGTAGGTCTTTTCCAGCTCGACTTCTTCGGTTTTGGCTGTACCCGTCATCCCGCCCAATTTGGGATAGAGCAGGAAAAAGTTTTGATAGGTAATCGTCGCCAGGGTTTGAGTTTCGTTCTGAATTTTGACTTTTTCCTTAGCTTCAACGGCTTGGTGCAAGCCATCACTCCAGCGTCGTCCCTGGAGTACCCGTCCGGTAAATTCATCCACGATCGTGATCTCATCATTCATGATGATGTAATGAACGTCGCGGGTAAATAGTTCCTTGCCTTTAATCGCATTGAAAACATAGTGCGCCCAAGGATCGGCTTCATCATAAAGGTCTGTGACACCGAGAAGTCGTTCAGCTTCAGCAAAACCTTCATCAGTGAGCAGTACGTTTCGGGCTTTTTCATCCACTTCGTAGTGATTTTCTTTGTTCAAGCCACGGGCAATATCTGCTGCTTGGAGATATTTTTCGGTTGGACGCTCGACTTGACCAGAAATAATCAGCGGAGTCCGCGCTTCATCGATCAAAATCGAGTCTACTTCGTCAATTACGCAGAAGTTAAACGGACGCTGAACGACTTCGCCCATTGCTTCAGCCATATTGTCCCGCAGATAGTCAAAGCCCAATTCACTGTTGGTGGCGTAGGTGACATCGCAGCTATAGTTTTTCTTTCGTTCGGGTGGATTCATTCCCGACTGGATCAGTCCAACTGACAAGCCCAAGAAGCGGTGAACTTGTCCCATCCACTCAGCATCCCGCCGCGCCAGGTAATCATTGACGGTGATAACGTGAACGCCTTTACCTGTAAGGGCGTTTAAATAGGCTGGCAGGGTAGCTACGAGGGTTTTACCTTCTCCAGTCTTCATCTCGGCAATCTGGCCTTCATGGAGCACCATACCCCCCAGCATTTGCACGTCGAAGTGACGCAATCCCAAGACGCGCTTGCCAGCTTCACGCACTACGGCAAAGGCTTCCGGTAGAAGTTCGTCGAGGAGATCTTTTTCTTCCTCATCGTTATTTGCTTGCTCCAGTCTGCGCTTGAATTCTGTGGTTTTCCCCTTGAGTTGTTCGTCACTGAGCTGCTGCATTTCTTCTTCGAGCAGCGTAATCTCAGTTACGATCGGTTGATACTTTTTCAGTTTGCGAGCGTTGGGATCGCCAAATAATTTTTTCAGCATAGGAGGCAAGCGATGGTTCCGTTTAATCTAAAAATTATGAGTGCTGAAGTATTTATATCGTTACAGCTTTCTTATCTATTTATGGTATCATCCGCGCTTGATTTGTGGGTGAGGGATGCCGAATAGGGTGTGGGGGGTGTGGGGGGTGTTGCGGAGATCTACCCACCCCGCCCTACGGGCACCCCTCCCAAGAGGGGATTTTCCACGCTAGGATTCGATCGAGGTTTGTTCAGTCAGCTCTTTAGTAAGTTTGAGGTGTCGGGCGAGGAGGAAAAGGGGAAAGGTGACGCTGATGGCGACTAGGCCGGAGAAGACGAGGTAGAGCCAGACGTAGCGTACACCGACGCGCTTACCTTCGATCGCCATAAACATTGATGCGGCAACTGCGATAAACAGCAGATCGTTGGAGAGGGATGCGGCGGCAGCATTGACATAGGCGGCATTGATGAAGTCCGTGAAGGAATTATTCGGCTGCTGCATGAAGGCGATGTTATTAATCCAGGTGGCGGGGATGGCTAACAAGGCAATTAAGGCGTAGGTGGCGCAAATGAGTTTGTCTTTGGTGGTCATGATGAATGTGATTCAGATGTTTGACAGCTTACCAGATCCGATTTTTCAGATATTTGTCAAGAAACCATGACAATTGAGCTGACTGAAATGACCCAATAGCGTTAAACCCGATAAATTGGCAGCGATCCCCCCTTGACGGATTGGGGTCAAGTTTTGTTAGATGAGTATATGTACTCAAACAATTGTTAATTACTAAGTAACTTAAACCCAAGTTAACGATCGGACTTTGAGACAGCGTAATTTAGTCACCTGCGATCGAATCATCTATTCGACATCGCAGACTCTAGAAATTTGATAAACGGCTTAAACGTAGTTAGTGAATTGATGAGCTAACTCAAACAATCGCAATTTTACTAGGTGACACCAAGTGTAGTTGCAAATTTATCAAGTTTGATAACTACACCTTATTCGGAGACTCAGATCGTGGCGATAGACAACACATTAGAAGAAATGACACTCCGACAACTCCGCCGTGTGGCGAGTGCCTGCGGAGTGTCCCGTTACAGCAGGATGCGGAAATCCCAACTCCTGGAAGAAATTCAGAAAGCTCAAAGTAGTCAATCTACTCACATCTCATCTACACAACTGGAGGCGCAATTAGCAGTGGAAGCAGGAAAATTTGAACTTGGAATCGATGTCGATCTTACTGCTGAAGAACTAGCAGATGTCGATGAAGGGTTGGGTGAATTACCTGCTGGTTATGGCGATAGTCGGATTGTTTTATTACCAAGAGATCCTCAGTGGGCTTATGCTTACTGGGACATTCCGATCGAACATAAAAACGAGCTACGCTATCATGGCGGTCAACAATTAGCTCTGCGGATTTATGATGTTACTGATATCAATATCGAACATCAAAGCCCCCACAGTATTCAAGAATACCCGATCGATGAAATGGCGCGAGAATGGTATATCCCCATTCCAGTCAGCGACAGATCTTACACGATCGATATCGGTTATCGTTGTGGCGATGGTCGCTGGTTGGTGCTAGCTCGATCTGAAGCTGTTGGTATTCCGCCTGTCTATCCTTCCGACTGGATTGAAGATATCTTCATCACCGTGCCGTGGGAAGAAGAGCTAGTCGGCAGAACATTTGTCGAACTAGTCCCACCTCGCAACAAAGCCGCAGAAGCTGGTGCGGCGGCGGCTGACAATGTTACCGACAAGAATGCTGTCTACAACCGGATTTTTGGCATGTCAGAATCGACGGAATCGCTGAGAGTCAATGGCTCAGTCTATGGTTCGATGCAGCACTCACCCCTAGATACTGTCAGTTCCTTCCTCTTCCCATCTGGAGCAGGAATGTGGTCATTACCGACGACTTCCGGTGTGAATATGTCTGGTGTCGGCATGTCCGGTATCGGCATGGATGCAAGCGAACGTCAGCGTCAATTCTGGTTGATTGCTGATGCTGAATTGATCGTCTACGGTGCAACTGAGCCAGATGCAAGTGTAACTATCGGCGGGCGACAAATCAAGCTCAATCCCGATGGTACTTTCCGGTACCAGATGTCTTTCCAAGATGGCAACATCGACTACCCAATCATCGCGGTAGCCAAGGATGGCGAACAGCAACGTTCTGTTCACATGACATTCGACAGATCCACCCCTTCTCGCAATACTAATACTAAGGAAGAAGCTGTTGCTGAAAAATGGTTCTAGATAGTTAAGACTTGCTAAAATTAGCTCCGTCAGTCTTTGTGATTGGCGGAGCTATTTTACGATCGATTCTAGATGGGCAGCGGAACCTCTAGAGGGCGGGCACAAGGCCACGCCCCTACAGGTTAATTTTATGTGCGGAACCTAACTAGGATTAATGCATGACAACTATCAACTATCAACTAACTTAACTTCCTAATTTAAATGCTTCGACAAACAAACCGTAAATCAAGCCTATTTTAAGATTGTTTAAGATCGCAATTAAAATGGGACGTTGACCGAGGATTGGATTGTATTTTCCAGGTTTGCGCTGACCAGCAATGGTGCCATAAGTAAGCCACGAAACTAGCTCTACAACGATGACCATGATTAAGCTGATGAAAATATCTAAATCTGTTCTTTGTCCGGTGGATGTCGCAATAGCTGAGGCAAGAAAATTACCAAATAATAAGCTAATAATTATTAGTGATAATCGCCGCCAAGGATTTTCAGCCCATTGAGTAAATTGTCGGAAGATTCGATCGATTAGGGTATTGAGGCGGGTATTTTGCATAACTGTACTCGATCATTATTTAAGAGTTTCGCTTACTTTCTTGCCAGATATTACCAACTCCTTTAATTACACCACGACCAATTAGACCAATGCCACGACCAATAATTTCTGTGAGTAGATAAACAATACTGCTGCCGAAAAATGTGGTTGCCATTTTTAATCGAGGTGAGAGTGCATCTCTTGTTTCTAGAGCTAAAGTTACTACTAACGGAATTCCAGCTAACTGTGCTAATTCTTGTGGTCGAGGGGCATAGATAGCGACTCGATCGATTCCATAAGCTGTAAATATAAATAGTCGATATTTACTCTCAAATATAGCTTGAGGTTCACTGATATATCGATCGATCCGATACCGCCAAGACAGCTCATTTCGGAATCTTTCAATCTCACGACTAGACAGTAACTTGCGATCGTAAAATCTAGATTTAATTGATTCTACATTCCCAAATCGATTGAGCAAAGGTTGCATCACCGCGTTTGCCATCTGGATGATGAGATTTTCTAAGAGAATGCAGGCTCGATCTTCAGATGTTTGAATATCTGGATCGCTAATAGTAGTATCAATCGCTAATGGTGTTTTGAATAGTAAATAATTTAGTAGCTCGATCGATTGCGGAATTTTGGCGAGAATTTCGACATAAACGATCTGAGCATCTTGGAGGACAACTGGAATGATTTCAATGTGGTTATTTTCAATTGAAAGCGTGTGATATCGACCAAAAAAGTCAGTCACTATCGATCTCCATAAATCTTGTAATAAGCCAGACTGCTTAGTAGCTAGTTGTTCGATGGTGACTTGCGAAAATCTTAATTCAGCTAACAGTCCTTCAAATTGTTGGAGAATGAGATAGAATAGTTCTCGCTTCTTTTCTTGACGAAGCATATCTATTTCCAGAGCCATTGGCGTAAAATTATTTAAGCCAGATTGTAACTTTGCGGCGATCTGTTCAAATAATGATTGCGGTTGAGGATTCGATGGACTAATTTGCGGTAATGGTGATGTGACTAATTTAGCAGTCGAGGAACTAGGATCGAGATTGGAGTCAACTAGATCTGTAACTGGAAATAATTGTTTGACTAGCCACCGAGCGGTATTGAGTTCGCGTTTACGTCCACTCAAAATTAATCGATCTAATCTAGAAATTCGATCCCGATCTGAAGAATTGTAGAGACGATCGTTCAGTTTTGTTAAATTAGTTTCAATTTGTTTCAGACTGCTTAACTGCCATCTCTTCGGTAAACTAATCGATGAATTATCTGTACCCATTTCGATCTGCTGTAAGATTTCGATTGCCCAACTAGTCTCTCCTGTGGCAACTCGGCGGATTGCAACAACTAAATCTAAGATCGAACTACCGCGCAGACAACAGCCTGCTATTCCCAGTTGAAACAACCTGCCTAAATCTTGGTTTTGAGGCGTAGCCAACAGTAGAATCGGTAAGTCTGGGTATCTAGCTCTAACCTGCTGACAGAAGGCGATACTCGCGGATGATACGGCGATATCAGTTGATAAGTGTAATCCTAACAAAATTAGATCGATTCTCCAGGGGGAGCGGGCTTCCGCCAACGAGCCGATCTCTCTCCCTGCACTGGTGAGGATTTGCCAAGCACTCGAAACACCGTCAGTTTCTACAGACACATGTAGATCCGAAAACCGATTCAAGCAGGTAACTAATCCTGAGAGTATAACTGGATCTGGTTCGATCGTTAATAGGTGGATCGATCGATCTGCAACAGACGTTTCTGCCATTAGGTGAACAAGGTCGCTCTTGATTAACCATCAGTTTAGCACCATAGTCGAAAGAGTAATTTTCAACTAGTGGCCAGAAAGTAATTAATTAATTACACTGAAATTGTTTAGAATCTAAATAGTGACCATTGCTTACTCTCGAAGTCTCTCTTAGCTCTCTGTTCGCCCCCTCATACATGACTGCAACCAAATCTCGCCCTAAAAATCTAGCATCTCCAGGACTCCCAGATAATGATTGGCGATTATTACTTAGACTAGTTCCCTATGCGCGTCGCAGTGGGAAATTATTTGTGCTTTCATTTGGGCTGTTGATTCCATTGGCAATTTCCAATGCCGTCCAACCGTTAATTATCGGACAGGCAATTTCTAAAATTAGGAGTGAAAAAACCTGGGATTTTGTGAGTGGTTTATCCATGCTTGATGGATTAAATACCTTGACTTTAATCCTGATGGGGACGGTGGTTGTTCGGCTAATCTTGAGCGCAATCCAGGGTTATACCGTGCAACGGATCGGCCAACAAATCACCGCTGATATTCGGAATGATTTATTCGATCGAGTCACATCTTTAGCGGTGCGGTTTTTCGATCGGACACCTGTAGGCAAGCTGATTACCCGCCTGACTAATGATGTTGAAGCATTAGGCGATGTATTTACAACTGGTGCAATTGGGATCATTAGCGATCTGTTTTCGATCCTGGTGATGATGTACTATATGTTTACACTTCAGTGGCAAATTGCCCTGATGTTATTGGTAATGCTGATCCCAGTAGCAGCGTTAGTAATCTATTTTCAGCAGGAATATCGCAAGGCAAATTATCGCGGTCGGGAAGAGTTATCTTCACTCAATTCAATGGTACAAGAAAATGTGGTGGGGATTAATGTCGTCCAACTATTTAGGCGCGAAAGATATAACGCTGAACTGTTTCGGACAGTGCGAGATCGATACATTCAAGAAATTGATAAAACTAACTTTCACGACTCCGCTGTATCTGCAACACTAGAGTGGATTTCTCTCGTGGCAATTGCGGGCGTACTGTGGTGGGGAGGCTTAATGGTGCTAGATAAAACATTAGATTTTGGAACATTGGCGGCCTTCATTTTGTACGCTCAAAAACTATTCGAGCCATTGCGTCAATTCGCCGAGAAATTCACATCGATTCAATCGGGATTTACCGCTGTCGAACGAATCAATGATATTCTCGATGAGCCGATCGAAATTAAAGATATCGAAAACGCTCAGAGTCTGCATCTAACTCACATCGATGGTGCTGCTTTGGGCGAAATTAGATTTGAAAATGTCTGGTTTGCCTACAAAGATGATGACTATGTGATTCGCGATCTGGACTTCACCATTAAACCAGGTGAAAAGATTGCTTTAGTCGGCCCCACAGGTGCAGGTAAAAGTTCGATTATTCGCTTGCTTTGCCGTCTATATGAGCCGACAAGGGGGCGAATCCTAGTTGATGGAGTGGATATCAAAAATATCGCTCAAGCCGAACTGCGCCGTTATTTGGGCGTAATTCTTCAAGATGGTTTTTTGTTTGCCGGAGATGTCCGCGAAAATATTACCTTGGGTGAAGAGTACAGTGAGGCGGAAATCCTCTATGCGGCTAAATCTACTAATGTGGACAGGTTTATCAACGAATTACCGCAAGGTTATGATACGCAACTGCGCGAACGTGGCTCCAATTTATCGGCTGGACAAAAACAGTTAATTGCCTTTGCTCGATCGGTAATTCGCAATCCCCGTGTTTTAGTCCTCGATGAAGCAACAGCTAGTTTAGATGTGGGTACCGAAGCATTAGTTCAAGATGCACTCGATCGATTAATTGTCGATCGAACCGCGATTATTATTGCTCACCGCTTATCCACAATCCGCAATGTCGATCGAATTTTTGTACTCAAGCAAGGTTCATTAGTAGAGTCGGGTAGTCACGATGAACTGTTGCAGCAGAGCGGACTATATGCAAGTTTATATCAACTGCAAATGTTGGGAACTTAGATTAGTTGATAGTTGATAGTTGATAGTTTAATCTGGTCGAGAGAGCGTTTTAGAACAAAATGATCTCTCGACTGCTGTTTTGTGGTTATTTATATAAACTCATCACTTCCACGATCGACAGCCGCGACTGTACGCCCAGATTTAGGGGTGAAGTATGTCCCAAATTGAGATGTTCTGCTGCCGCACAACCGATCATGGCTGCATTGTCAGTGCAGTATGCCATCGGCGGAAACAATACCTGAATATTGTTTTTAGTTGCTGCGGCTTGTAATGTAGCTCTCAAGCCCCGATTGGCGGCCACACCACCACCGATGACGATCGTATCTAGTTGATGATCGATCGCACACCGGATCGCCCTTTTGGTGAGAGACTTGGCGACACTATGCTGAAAACTTGCTGCAATATCAGCCACTGGTAATTCCGTCCCTTCTGCTTGTAGTTTTTGGACGAGTCTGAGTACGGCTGTCTTGACACCGCTAAAGCTGGAATCATAAGGATGAAAACCACCCCCAGGCAGGGAGATGTTGCCCTCTGGCAATGGATAAAGCTGTGGATTGCCCTGAGGAGCCAATCGATCGATTGCAGGGCCGCCTGGATAGCCCAGGTTCAATAATCTAGCCACTTTATCAAAGGCTTCACCCGCTGCATCATCGCGGGTGGTTCCGAGTTCGGCATATACGCCGCAAGCTTGGACATGAATCAGACTCGTATGTCCACCAGATACCAGTAAACACAGAAATGGCGGCTTCAGTTCTGGCGAACTTAGATAAGATGCGTAAATATGCCCTTCCAGATGATGTACGCCCAAAAATGGCTTGTTGTGCAAAATCGCCAGAGTTTTCGCCGCAGTCATCCCAATCATTAGGGCACCAACTAATCCTGGCGCGACAGTTGCGGCAATTCCATCAATTTCTGCCCAGCTCAAACCAGCCTCGTCAATTGCTTGGGCAATTAATTCGGTAATTGTTAATAAATGTTGCCGCGATGCCACTTCGGGGACAACACCCCCATATTGAGTATGAATGGGGATTTGAGAAGCGATCACACTGCTGCAAACTTTACGATTGTTAACGATTGCTACCGCAGTTTCGTCACAACTTGTTTCAATTGATAAAACTGTTGTCATTAGCTGCTAATTTTAAAGATGAAAATATAAGTAAATAGTTTGGCGATCGAGGTTGTGTAGCTGTTAATTCAGATAATACACTAACTTGAATAGCGATCTCATTCAAGTTATCGCTAGCGGCTCAAGTATCCCCAACCTTGACAAGATCGGTGGTACTGCTTAAGTCGATCGCGAAATCTTGCGCAAGCTGTCCAGAAGACCATTATAGTTTTTTTGCCAAAACAGATCGCTAACCCGATCGGGTTTTTTGCAAACAAAACTATTTGTTTTGTTACATAAAGAAACAATTACTATGCAAAAACTATTAGCTTTTGTCTTTGCCCTTTGTCTCTGGTTAAACTTCACGCCGACTGCATCTGCTTCAGAAGTAGCTGGACTCACCCGTTGTGGTGATACTCCCGCTTTTCAACAGCGTGCAAAAACAGCGCGAAATACGACCGATGACCCTGAATCTGGCAAAAAACGCTTTGCTCGCTATGAGCAAGCTCTGTGCGGCCCTGAAGGATTGCCACATCTGATTGTAGACGGACGGCTCGATCGAGCGGGTGACTTCTTGATTCCTGGTGTCTTGTTTCTCTACATCGCTGGCTGGATCGGTTGGGTCGGGCGTGCTTATATCATCGCCATCAAAAAAGGCGACAATGCCGAAGAAAAAGAAATCATTATCGATCTACCTTTAGCAATCAATTGCATGTTAGGCGGATTCGCTTGGCCTGCTTCTGCCTTAGGTGAATTCACCTCTGGTAAGCTCCTTGCTAAAGATAGTGAAATCACTGTTTCTCCTCGGTAAATTTGGATTGCTTTCGATCGGAAGAGTATTGAATTTGGCAGTTAACAGCAGTGTAACTACAGACTAATCATCTACCAGTCAAAGCTCCATCTCGATCGCATTCCCACAGGCACAAACCAAGTTATTTAGACTTTAAATCCTGGAGATATTTCATGTCACATTTCGTCAGATTTTTATCTACTGCTCCAGTTTTAGCAGCAGTTTGGATGACATTTACTGCGGGTATTCTGATTGAGTTCAATCGGTTCTTCCCCGACTTATTATTTCATCCTTTGTAAATTAGGTGTTAGGGATTAGGGATTAGGGATTAGGCTTTAGGGGTTAGAAAGAAAAACGCTAGCGTTTTAAAATCTTTAAAAGCCTAAAGTCTAAACCCTAGAGCACCAAACCCTAAACTATTCATTAATCTTTAGAGAGGTTTTTCATGGCCAGTCAAGCTGTTAGTAGTCCGAGTCCTGAAGTTAGCAACTTAGCTACTCCAATCAACTCGACAGGAATCATCAAATTTTTCATTGGCAATTTACCTGTTTATCGCAACGGTTTGTCCGCACAGCGACGGGGAGTGGAAGTCGGCATGGCGCATGGATATTTATTGATTGGTCCTTTCACCATGTTGGGTCCTCTCCGTCACACCGACCAGGCTTATCTGGCTGGATTGGGTGCAACCATTGGGCTAGTGGCCATCCTCACTGCCTGTCTATCTCTATATACCAGCACCAATCCTGGCCCACCATTGCCTAGCGTTGCCGTACCCACAGCACCTGCCAATCTCAAGGACAAAAAAGGCTGGAGTGACTTTACATCGGCTTTCTTTATTGGTGGAGCTGGCGGAGCAGCGTTTGGCTATGTATTGCTGGCCAATATCCCTGTTTTGAGTAGTTTCTCAATTCTTTCTGCGGGTTAATCATCGTTGAATTAGCTTCAGCGATGGTGCCAACAAATACTAAATTACCCTGTCTTCGATCGAAGATAGGGTAATTTAGTATTTGTAGTGTCCATTTTCAGAATCGACGCTACACTGAACTATATAAATTTTATTTTATACTCAGTGATAAAATTACCTTTTGTCCAGCTAGGGATTGCGGCGATGTTCATCGGAGTATTGGTGCCGATGCCAGGATTGAGCCACAGTTTAGATCGGACAGAGACGGCCAAATATCCCGATTCGAGTCTGTTGGCACAGGTCGCTAATTATCGCTCATTGGTAGACGCAGCCAACAGAGAAGAACAGATAGGAACTCAGGCGGCTGACAACTTTTTTGCCGCATTAGACCAAATTTCCAGCGCACCCAATCGAGGTCGAGTACTTCAGCTTACTAACGTTCTAATCCAGACATCTGGGCAAGCAGCTAGTCGTCTTCAGCGAAGTAGTCAATTGGGACTGCAAAGCCTGCCCTACTATGCTGCCGATCCATCAGCCCAAACCGCATTGGACACCACATATCGGATTCAGGGCGAACTAGCTCAGGTTTATCGGAGCTACAACCAAGTTTCCAAGCAGACTCGAAGTGCCATTCAAGCTGGTGATGGAACTAAAGTAAATGTGCTGTTGACTAAATTTTCAATGCTCGATGAAAAGAAAACACAGTTGGTTCAAATGAGCCAACAAGTTTCTCAAGCTTATAAAGATCGCAGTAATGCCGTAAATGCTCAGTTAATCAATAATTTAAATACCCAAATGAGAAACGGGCTGATTCAAAGAGGTCGAGCAACAAAATGTATGGTGTCTAATTTGCCATACGGTTCACCAGCTCAAGTCGCTAATAATGCCAGCGGCTACTGCAATTCACCGTAAACAATATCGCAGTGCCTGCGATCGACAGTGACTCAACTAGATTTTGACTATTTGTAGTAAAATTGAATTAGTCGCAAATTACTTGAGTAAGTAGCTATGGTTGCCCAAATTCCGACACAAACTACTCCTGAAATCATTTATCCCGATCGAGATGGTCAACCGATGTCTGATAATACTAAACAGTTTCGGTGGATTGTCACGATTAAAGAAAATCTCGAACTGCTCTTTGCTGAAGATCCACAGGTATTCATTGCTGGAGATCTGCTGTGGTATCCC
>JANXVE010000083.1 GCA_025351825.1 Chamaesiphon sp. 341R_metabat_111
ACGGCTTTTTGGGAGGTGGCAAACTATCGGGAGGCTTATGGGTTGTTTGCTTGTTCGGGGATCTTATTTAATCATGATTCACCATTAAGACCGGAGCGGTTTGTGACGCAGAAGAGGCCAGTGCGGTGCGGATTGCGGCGGGGAAGCAGGATAAGTTGGATTTGGGTAATATCGATCTTCAGCGAGATTGGGGCTGGGCTGAGGACTATGTTGTCGGTATGTATCTGATGCTGCAACAGGAGCAGTCGGATGACTATAAAGGTCGCGACGGGGGAGAGTTATAAGTGTGGCTTTGTTTATTGAAATGGCGTTTGGTATTGGTGGGGGTTAGATTGGCGGGAGTGTATGGCGATTAGCCAAGGCTAGGCTTCGCCAACGAGTAGCAATGAGTTAAAATTGAATAGAGTGGAATAATAGGAGGTTTATTCAAATTATGAGTAAGAAAAAAGATCGTAAACAAGGTTCGATCATTTCTGGTAAGCGAGCCAAGAAAGCATTAAAAGTTGGACTATCTAACTACTTACGAAGTACTGGACATACTAATACTTTTTACCAATACGCTGGAAGTATCGAGTTTAGTGATGATGAGTTTGCAGCTATGCTTGAAGCATTGAAAGAGGATAAATAATTTTGCAAATAATGTATGATACGAATATTTTATTGCAAATTCTTCGAGATGAACAGTCGATAACTAAGTTAGAAAAGTTTTTTGATTTGTCTGAGACGGAAGAATCCGTTTCTATTTCTCTAGTAACTTTGGCAGAAATACGGTCTTTGAGTATTCAATTTCGGTGGGGTGCTATTCGTCGGGCGAAGATGAATGAGGCAATACGAAGACTGACGACTCTAGATATTAATGTGCCGGAAATAATAGATCGGTATGTGGAGATCGATTGTTATAGCAAAGGTAAGCACTTGACAAGAGCGGGTAATTTCTCGGCGATTAAGATGGGTAAGAACGACCTATGGATTGCTGCGACTGCTTCGGTTTACGAATGTAAGTTGTTGACAATGGATTTGGATTTTGGACATTTGCGAGATGAGTTTGTGGATGTTGTTTATATTACTCCCGATACGTTTAGGTGATTTTGAGAGGTGACGAAGGTTTCGCTAAAATATATCTAAATTCACGCAGTTCTACTTAGTAATTCTTGTCCAAATGATTGGGTGATCGCATTAGTTAGTGCTAGTTGTCGATCGATTGGTAATCCTAAAACAATTTTTACTAATTCTTGGCTAGATAGTTGTTCTAAGATTGTAAATAGTTGTGGCTGAGTCTGTGTTAGATCGGATTTTAAGTCTATGGCTAAATTATTGCGGAGAGATTCTAGAAACATACAATCGTTTCCTAGATCTGCGGCTTCATCTTCATTGATATCCTCAATACTGAGTTTTGTTTGATATGTGTTTATTAAGTTGTCAATCGCTTCGATCGTAAATTTAATATCTTTATACGATAATTGCATTGTTTTTGATTTTTTAGTTAATTTTATTAAATGATGCTCCAATTATTCTCAAGGCATCTTGATACGTTGCTAGTGTCATGAGGTGACTGGGTTGCCATAGCCAATGGTTGTCGCGATCATTAATTAATTTTAGCCGATCTGGAATGTCAATGTCTGCGTCTAATTTCCACCAGTTTTTTCCGTTACCTGGATTTGCAAAGGTTGAAATCCCACCTGGAGAGAGATTGTCTGAGATGGTTGCTAAAACCCAAATGGTGCCTGAATCCTCAAAGGTTGCGATATCTTTATCGACTCTTACGTTATCCATTCGAGGTGATGTCGTATTCCCTTGGCGGTAGAGAGGAATCGGAGTTTTTATCATCTATCTGTGAAGTGGGCCTGTTAATACTTTACCGTTTGATGGAATTGATATGTTAGGTAATTTCTAATCGAGAGGGTACTAATGAGCCGAGTCTTCTCCTTGCGGAGAGGCTATTGCTGGGGCAAACGTGACCCTACCGCCAACGACTCTGCTCAAGCCACAGACAATGGTATATTGATCCCAAAGCATCACTTTAGGGCAGGGATCTACAGGTACTAACATGAAAAAAGCACTAATCTTCGGCGTTTCGGGGCAGGATGGGGCGTATTTGGCGCAACTGCTGCTGAGTAAAGGGTATACAGTCTATGGCACGTCGCGGGATGCTCAGGTATCGACTTTTCGGAATCTGGAATATCTGGGGATTCAACAGCAAGTGCAGCTAGAATCGGCTGCGCTAAATGATTTTCGGAGTGTGTTGCAGGTATTGAAGAGGACGTGGGCCTGATGAAGTGTACAATCTGGCTGGTCAGACATCGGTGGGGCTGTCGTTTGAGCAGCCAGTGGAGACACTGGAAAGTATTGCGGTGGGGACGCTGAATATTTTGGAGAAAGGTTCGGTTTATTGGAGAGCCGATTAAGTTTTACAATGCGGCTTCAAGTGAGGTGTTTGGGGATATTAATGGGGCTGCGGCGGATGAGTCTACACCGTTTTCGCCCCGGAGTCCTTATGCGGTAGCGAAGGCGACGGCTTTTTGGGAGGTGGCAAACTATCGGGAGGCTTATGGGTTGTTTGCTTGTTCGGGGATCTGATTTAATCACGATTCACCGTTGAGACCGGAGCGGTTTGTGACGCAGAAGAGGCCAGTGCGGTGCGGATTGCGGCTGGGAAGCAGGATAAGTTGGATTTGGGTAATATCGATATTCAGCGGGATTGGGGTTGGGCTGAGGACTATGTTGTCGCTATGTATTTGATGCTTGGCGCAGGAGCGGTCGGATGACTATGTAATTGCGACGGGGGAGAGTTATGAGTGTGGCTTTGTTTATTGAGATTGCGTTTGAGTTGGTGGGGTTGGAGTGGCGGGAGTATGTGGTGAGTGATAAGGGATTGCGTAGACCGACGGATCTGGAGGTGAATTACATTCTAATGTTTTGCCATTCTTCGGCGATCGCAAAGCGACTAATGTGTTTGATATTAGTTGTTGCTATTATACAAAGTTGTCCTGGGTATTGAGCACTAATTAACCGCCACTGAGCGCAAATAATCACATCAGCATCTAAGGTTAGATTGTCGGCTGTTGGCATTCCATTTAATCTGGCTTCTGCCCAAAGTTGAGCAGCGGTTCTGAGGGCTGCTTTTGTGATTGGTAAGAATGTAATTAATTCATCTAGCTCATCTAAGTTACCTAAGCTATCAACTTTATTCGATAAATTAGCTTCCAAAATGAGATTGCGCCTCACTTCGTAATCACAGATTTCTGAGGATACAATATTCACACCTCTAGCAAGCAAACCAAGCATCCATTGCTCACAGGCTAGTGCCTGACCTTGTTTCCGTGGGCTGGTAATTAGGCCAATGATGCCAGAGTCTAAGAAAACAATAGCCATATTTTAAGAATATAATTTTTGTCCAAGGGGACGATCTCGATCGATTAGTTGCTTGAATCGCTCAAATGCTTTAGCATTTTGAGCATCTTCTTCATCGGTAATATTCTGATGTCGATTAATTCTAGCCGTCATTAATTCTACCGCATGAACTTTTTTTAGATCGATCGAGCCATAGTTATCTTCAGCTAAACAGCTCTCAAATTTTCTAGCTGACAAAAATATTTTAATGGCTGCGGCATCAGTCCGATCGATCGTCAATGGTTGACCTAATCCAGCGAACAATAGTTGATGACGATCGCTTTGCTCTAATGGCACGATCGCCACAAAGTTGGTAAGGTCTATTGTTCCACCAGAAGGCAGATCTAATAGTGTTGATTTCATGGCTCCAATTAGATTAACAAGGTTGATGTGATTGGGTGGCGATCGGGATTAATTCTGTCTATGTCTACAAATATTATAACGGTAAGTTCTGTAGCTCGACCTGTAAAAGCAGCACTTTGCTATCGGGCGGGTGATTTAAAAAAGGTGACGAAGATTTCGCCTCGACGGGGGAGAGTTATAAGTTGGCGGAATTTATTGAGATTGCGTTTGGTGTTGGTGGGGTTGGATTGGCGGGAGAATGTGGGCCAGTGATAAGGGGTTATATAGTTTTGGAAGAGGAAGTGTAGCTGTTTTGGCAGGAAGCATCTAGCAAAGAGGGTGAATAAGCTGGGATAGCGTTGGCATAAGTAAATCAGATAAATCTTTTTGGGGTAGGTTGGGTTGAAGAATGTTGGCGTAGCCTTTCGGAACGAAACAACCCAACATTGCTAGAGTGTTTGTGCGGGGTGTTGGGTTTTGTGCGCGAAGCCCAACGTCCGAATTTGGGGTTTCTACAAATAATCTAAATACAAGATGAAAAAAGCATTAATCTTCGGAGTGTCGGGACAGGATGGGGCGTATTTAGCGAAGCTGCTACTGAGTAAAGGGTATACAGTCTATGGCACGTCGCGGGATGCTCAGGTATCGACTTTTCGGAATCTGGAATATCTGGGGATTCAACAGCAGGTGCAGCTAGAGTCGGCTGCGCTGAATGATTTTCGGAGTGTGTTGCAGGTGTTGAAGAAGACGTGGGCCGGATGAGGTGTACAATCTAGCTGGTCAGACATCGGTGGGGCTGTCGTTTGAGCAACCAGTGGAGACACTAGAAAGTATTGCGGTGGGAACGCTGAATATTTTGGAGGCGATTCGGTTTATTGGGGAGCCGATTAAGTTCTACAATGCGGCTTCAAGTAAGGTGTTTGGAGATATTAATGGGGTGGCGGCGGATGAGTCTACACCGTTTTCGCCTCGGAGTCCCTATGCGGTAGCGAAGGCGACGGCTTTTTGGGAGGTGGCAAATTATCGGGAGGCTTATGGTTTGTTTGCTTGTTCGGGGATCTTATTTAATCACGATTCACCGTTGAGGCCGGAGCGGTTTGTGACGCAGAAGAGGCCAGTGCGGTGCGGATTGCGGCGGGGAAGCAGGATAAGTTGGATTTGGGAAATATCGATCTTCAGCGAGATTGGGGCTGGGCTGAGGACTATGTTGTCGGTATGTATCTGATGCTGCAACAGGAGCAGTCGGATGACTATAAAGGTCGCGACGGGGGAGAGTTATAGGTTGGCGGAGATCTACCCACCCCCCCTAATTCCTTCGGAAAGGCTTCGCCAACGGGTACCCCTCCAAAGAGGGGATTTATCACTCGGTTTCGGCTGGTGGGATTGGATTGGCGGGAGTATGTGGTGTGTGATAAGGGGCTACCGTATGAAACTATCGTCGATTAGTTAAGTGCTCCAGTCCTCGATTTGTATTTCTGGAATTTTGCTAAAATCACGAGAATTGCGGGTGACGATAATTGCAGATAGAGACTTGGCGATTGCTGCTATTTTTAAGTCTTGAGTACCAACTCGTATTTTTTGGTCGATCATTTCTTGATAACAAGCTGCTGCGGCTGAGTCGAAGTCTAGAACATTAATAGTGTTAAAATAGGCAAATGCCCGATTTAAATTGAGATATGCTAATGTTAGGTCTTCGGTTGATTTGGCTCTTCTAATTCGGTTTAATCGCCCGTACATTTGCTCTTCTAAGCTAACAATTGTTACGCCAAGATTTGTTGGTTCTACTGCTTGTATTTTTTGAATGACTAAAGGATGACCCGCTTGAAATAATGAGATATGGTCGGTGTCTAGAATCCAGAGGGTCATGCCTCAACCTCTGGTTCGGTTTCTTGGCGATAGGCTTGGATATCGGCTAATACTTCTTCAAATTGAGGATCGTTTTGAAACATTCCGGCAAATTGCATCCAGGGATGTTCTGGTTGAGGGGAGTTGATTTTCAAGGTGACAATTTCGCTCCGATCCAGTCTAGCAATCAATAGTTGTCTAATATTCTGTAATGCCAAATCACGAGTCAATCCTTTGGCGTGACAATTTGGTAAACCCATTGCTGTGGCTTTGTACCCACCTGTTTTTGGGGTTTCAATTAAAATTGAGTAGTTTTGTTCGATTTGTGCTGATGAATTAGGTATCATATTTTGGATGTTCTTTAAATCCTGACAAGTATTGTTCCTAATAGTCTTATTATTGGCTGCTTATTTTCGATCGTATCAACAAAGTTAAGCTTTTAGGGTAGGTTGGGTTGAAGAATGTTGACGGAGCCTCTCCGTCAGGAGACAACCCAACATTGCTAGAGTGTTTGTGTGGGATAGGTTATCTCCTGTTGGCGTTAGCCTGCCGTAGGTACGATCGATGCTATCGCTAGTGCTGACGCTCTACCCAACCTACAAATTTTTGGGTTTCTACAAATCATAATAAATACAACATGAAAAAAGCATTGATCTTCGGCGTTTCGGGGCAGGATGGGGCGTATTTGGCGCAACTGCTGCTGAGTAAAGGATATACAGTCTATGGCACATCACGGGATGCTCAGGTATCGACTTTTCGGAATCTGGAATACTTGGGAATTCAACAGCAAGTGCAGCTAGAGTCGGCTGCGCTGAATGATTTTCGGAGTGTGTTGCAGGTATTGAAGAAGACGCAACCGGATGAGGTGTACAATCTGGCTGGTCAGACATCGGTGGGGCTATCGTTTGAGCAGCCAGTGGAGACACTAGAAAGTATTGCGGTGGGGACGCTGAATATTTTGGAGGCGATTCGGTTTATTGGGGAGCCGATTAAATTTTATAATGCGGCTTCGAGTGAGGTGTTTGGGGATATTAATGGAGCAGCAGCAGACGAGTCTACACCGTTTTCGCCCCGGAGTCCCTATGCGGTAGCGAAGGCGACGGCTTTTTGGGAGGTGGCAAACTATCGGGAGGCTTATGGTTTGTTTGCTTGTTCGGGGATCTTATTTAATCATGATTCACCGTTAAGACCGGAGCGATTTGTGACGCAGAAGAGGCCAGTGCGGTGCGGATTGCGGCAGGGAAGCAGGATAAGTTGTATTTGGGTAATATCGATCTTCAGCAGGATTGGGGTTGGGCTGAGGACTATGTTGTCGGTATGTATTTGATGCTGCAACAGTAGCAGTCGGATGACTATAAAGGTTGCGACGGGGGAGAGTTATAAGTGTGGCTTTGTTTATTGAGATTGCGTTTGGTGTTGGTGGGGTTGGATTGGCGAGAGTACGTGGTGAGTGACAAGGGGTTGCGTAGACCGACGGATCTGGCTGTGAGTCGGGGGAATCCAGCTAAAGCGAGGGAGAAGTTGGATTGGGTAGCGAAGCATAAGATCGCTGATATTGTCAGGCTGATGATTGAGGCTAGAAAGGATCGGTAATCGACAACGATCGAGGTACAATATCGAATGATCGAGTTTTGCTATTAAATCTAACTCTAAAAGCTTGAAATAACATTTCGATTAAATTCTGATTGTCGCTTACTAATTTAGATATGTCGGAAACCAAAATTTTCACAGGGAAGTCTATTCTATTCGTATCGCCTGTTTTCTTTGGTTATGAAGCTGCAATTAAGAATAAATTAATTGAACTAGGTGCTGATGTTACTTATGTTGACGATCGACCTAGTAATAATTCATTTTTTAAGGGGATTGTCAGGGTTTACAAGAAAATATTGGATGACACGATTTTAAAGTATTATGCACAGGTAATAACTGATATCGCCGATCGAGAGTTTGATATTGTCTTTTTGCTAAATCCTGAAGCGATGCCGCTGTCTTTCTTGGAGATGTGCAAACCTCGCTGGAAGAATGCTTTGTTTGTGATGTACATGTGGGATTCGATTACCTCCGGTACGCTACGCGAACGAGAATCGGAAGTACACGCTGGACTATGTGCCTCATTGCGATTACCTCTGGTAGGCTTCGCCAACGAGTTTTAACCTTTGATAAGGGTGATGCAGCGTTACACAATTTTGATTTCAGACCATTATTTTATTTAGATCTATATTCAGCTATTCGTCAAGAAGCTCCGCCGATTAGTTATGATTTGTGCTTTATGGGTACCGTTCATTCGGATCGGTACTCGATTGTAAAAGGAGTGAAGGAATGGTGCGATGCTAATGAATTGCGATGCTACTTTTACTTGTACATGCAAAACAAGACTTTTTACTATGTCAATAAATTGACCAAGAAAAATGGCGATCCATCGATCGAGGAGATTTCATTTACGAAGCGAAGTGCGGCAGAAATTGTAGATGTAGTCAGATCTTCTAAAGCCGTCTTGGACATTCAACATTTTAAGCAAACTGGGCTGACGATGCGGACGCTGGAAACGTTGGGGGCTGGTAAGAAGTTGATTACTACTAATCCTGAAGTGAGGGAATATGATTTCTATGATGAGGATCGAGTAATGGTACTCGTTGGCGTAGCCTCTCCTTGGAGAATCGATCCAATCCTGCTGAAAGCTTGAATTTGGAGTTCTTTCAGGAAGATGATCGTAAGGTGTCAGAATCAGTAATAGATGGTTATTCGATTGCCGTTGGCACGCTACGCGAACGGGAGTTGGTTGAAGGATATCTTGGATGAGACTGAAAAGCGTTAGGTAGGAAATTGAATCTTATATTTTTTGGTATGATGGCATATATGCTATTATGCCAGTATGGGCGTAACAATTGTAGTCGATACTAATGTTTTTATCGGCGCGATTGTTAGAGATCGAGGTCTAAATCGCGAACTAATTAGACGTTGCTTGCTTGGTGAATACCAGCCACTCATGGGCACTGCTTTATTTTTAGAGTATGAGTCAGTGATAGAACGGGCCGAAATTATCGCCAGATGTCCACTAAATCAAACTGAAATCTTTGATTTACTAGCAGCTTTCCTGAGTGTAAGTGAGTGGATAAATATTTACTATTCATGGCGACCTAATTTGAGAGATGAAGGCGACAACCATGTGATGGAATTAGCTGTGGCTGGCAATGCCAAGATCGTTGCGACCAATAATATTAGAGATTTTAAAGGGGCGGAACTGATTTTCCCCGATGTCCTAATTCTCACACCAGCGCAAATTATTAGGAGTTAATTTTATGGCAACTTT
>JANXVE010000095.1 GCA_025351825.1 Chamaesiphon sp. 341R_metabat_111
GCCGCAAGCGCCTTGGCGAGCGGCCTCGTATCGGCCGATGCCAGCGCGTAAAACAGATGCTGGTTGACGAAGAAATTGAACATCATGTGCATGCGGTCGCCGTCGTCGCCGAAATATTCCATGTCGGTCTTGGGCAGCACATTGGCTTCGCCAAGAATGATGGCGTTGCCCTGCCGCCATTGCAGGAATTCGCGGAACGAGCGCAGCATGTCGTATTGCTCGACCGGGGTGCGCACCTTCGGCCCCTTGGTGGCGATGATGAACGGCACCGCATCCATCCGGAAGCCGGACACGCCCTGCTGAATCCAGAACCCCATTATTTTCAGGATCTCGGCCTGCACATAAGGGTTCGAGGTGTTGAGGTCGGGCTGGAAATCATAGAAGCGGTGGAAGAACCACGCTTTGGCGTCCTTGTCGTGGGTCCAGGTCGACTTCTGGACGCCGGGAAACACCATGCCCTTGTTGGCATTGGCGGGCTTCTTGTCGGACCAGACATACCAGTCGCGGTGATGCGAATCGGGCGAGCTTCGTGCCTCGCGAAACCACGGGTGCATATCCGAGGTGTGATTGACGACGAGATCGATGATGACGCGGATGCCGCGCTGACGGCAGCCATGGGTGAATTCGACGAAGTCGCCGAGCGTGCCATAGCGTGGATCGACGCCGTAGTAATCCGAGATATCGTAGCCGTCGTCCTGCTTTTGCTGACGGTTCCCCTGTACAGCTTCCTGCCAGTCACGCCAAAGTTTCCGCTTGATGCTAGGCTTTTTTTGGTGTAGAAATAAACCCAGCTTTGAATCGCTTACCAATGACAGTAGATCGAGATCTCTCTACTACTCACTCTCAAGTAAGAATCCTCGCAATTCATACCCAAGAAGAGTGGCAAATTGCCACGATCTGTTCGCAATATTCATGATTATTTCCTTGGCGTTAAAAACCTGCACTTTTTAATTGCCGAACCTGCTCGACTCGACGATTTTCGTCCAAAGGTCGATCTGCTAGATCTTTCAACCCGATCGCATCGAGTAAATTCTGCCAGTCTTGAGTCAATTCAGAATCTTGAGGTTTGGCGATTTGTAGATTGGCTAATGTGTTCAGGGCATCGTGCCACAAGCCATTTTCAGCATACAAGGCGACTTGCTCAGTGGGGGTGGCTCGATCGATCTGGTTGCTGAGATTGCGATCTAGCTCTACTCTTTGGATCCAACCCTGGACAAAAATTGGTCGTTGACCATTTGTACAACTCATATTTAACTCCAAGAACCAGTGATAGGGTCGATCGGGAGTTAAGGCTAAACTCGATTTAGGTACAGTAATTTGGGTCATTCCTGGTGTTAACGTAGCTGCAATAGTCGAATTTCGATAGACGATCTTTTTCTCGCTTGGATTTGACTCATCTTGAAGGGTAAAGGAGATATCTACGAGTGCGGGTTTGGCATAGGGGACATAAAACCAAAAGGTGGGATGTTCCATCTTTGTCAATCCCCAAACTCGATTGCCTTGTGTCGATCGATATTCAGGGACAATGGCAGTCAGCGGTTGCGCGACGATCGGACAAGCATTTCTACTGGCGGCTGCGGCTCGATTACCAGCGATTCCCCGCTGTGGTGGGGGCGGAAGTCTCAGTTTCATCGGTGCAGCCATCACTGCACTCAAGCCGATCTGGAAGGCAACTGGGTAACTTAACAAACCCAGACTCAAGCTGCTCAATCTCTTCACGATTCTAGATTTCACGATTCCTGCTCCGATGTATTAATGTTGTCATACCGCCCGTCCCGATCAGCGCGATCGCGGTAGGTACAAATGGCACCCAATATCCCGACTGTAGTAAAAATAGGCAAGTTCCCGACAGGATCGTCATGGCTCCAACACCAGCAGCACCCAGATAGAGTGGACGACGCACGATGCAAACCAATAACCCGCCGCTCACAGCCACTCCCAACACTAGCAGGGTATCTAGCCAGAATGGTGTGGTGTGGATTAGGGATCGTCCATCGATCGCCGCAGCGATTAACTGACTGACCATTTGAGCTTGAACCACTACACCAGGAATTGACTGGATCTCGCCACGATCGGTTGGATAAGGAATTGACAGACTATCATGAAAACTCGGCGCAGTTGTGCCAATCAACACGATTCGATCTTTGAAAATATCTGGACTGATTCGCCCGTCTAATACTTCTTTGAGCGTTACTCTCGGCGCGATCTCGATCGGCGTAGGGGTCGCCCGATAGTTTAACAAAATCTGGTTGCCAGATGAATCAAATTTCTGATATCCACCGCTGTGAGCTTCTAGGGGAGCAAATGTCAGTTTGCCCAGTTTCCAGACCTCATTGGGTAGATATTCGAGCTTAATATCTTTGGTAGCTAGATAGCGTAGTGCTAACTGCACACTCAGGGCATAACGTGCAGCACAGAGCGAAGATGGGGGTGGCTCTAGGGCGAGATAGTGACGGCGGACTACTCGATCGGGATCGAGGACGACATCACTAAAACCCAAACTATCAGTTGCTAATTCTGGCGGTGGGGCAACTCCAGGATCTCCTGTCTCAGCTTCGCTGACTTTACAGACACCCACGATACTAGTCTGATTATGCTCACTAGTTCGCAACAGCTCGGTCAACTTCGGCTCACTTTTACTGGCTGGATAATCTCGATAGATATCTAAACCAATTGCTAGCGGACGAGCAGCGTTTAATTTTGATAGTAATTTTGTGAGAGAGCGATCGGATAACGAGCCGCGACGGGGTTCGTTATCGTAAGTTTGAGCCTGAAGATCGGCTTCGGTTACTGTGACGATCGCAATCCGTGGATCGGGCTTCTCGGCTGGACGCGATCGCATGAGTAGATCGAAAGCACTCAGTTCCCAGGTTTGGAGCATTCCCAGATAGCGTGTGCCCATCACACAGCCTGTCACGGCAAGGCTAGTGACGATCGCCCACTGGATTTTCCCCCGTAATTTGCGCGGCTGAGTTGGGGCGAGTGGCTGAGGCTCCGCGACTGGATCGCCTTGCAATCCTTGCCAAGTTAAGGACGGCACGGCGGGATTCTGAAAGACGATCGGCAACCAGCTAGCGGCGGGAAATTCCCCCTCCAAGCCCTGTAAACTCTCCCGTGCTTGGCGAACCGAGGTATGCAAGGATTCGCCTGCTGCAAAGGTACTGAGGAAGCGTTTGAGAAATTCCTGGGCCACCCGATCGGGCACAGGGAGGCGCATGACGATCGACTGGGGTACATGCAACTGCTCCAGCTCATAAGCTAATCCCAAGCCATCGCAGGAATTAAAAATTGTCAATTGCAATCCCTTGGCGATCGCCTGCTTCAACCCAAACCGCAGTTCTTTCAGAGTTATGCTTTCGGTGGAATTGAGATAAATTCGCCCTTGCTGGTGCTCGGTTTTACTATGTCCGGCAAAGAATAACAAATCCCAAGCTTCCCCCCACAGTCGATCGGATACTTGCTTTCTAGTTGGTTCGACGAGAAACACTACATCGGCATTGGGCACTGCGGCAATTGCCAATCGATCGGCTTCAGTATCGATCCCTTGACGATCGCCCAAAATTGCCAAAATTCGCACCCGATTGGTTTGGCGATCGGGTAGGACAATTCGCTCGGATGGGCTGCTGACCACCAATTCAGCTTGGGGATAGCGATCGATAAAATCCCAGAAATGCCAGGGCAAACGGTGCAATCTGCGATCTGTCGTCCGCAGCAGCATCTCGACGGGTTCTTGGGGCATCAGCGTCTCGCGCAACCGTTGTTCGATCGGTTGAAAATCCGGCGATGCCAACCAGCTTTGTACGGCCACTTTCAACCGCTGCTCGCTGTTTCGACAAGTCTGAATTTGGGTTAATGTGCCAGTTTTCACTGAGATACTTTCGATCGCAATCCGACTCACACCCAAGCTTTGATAATAGTCCTGTTGCCATTGGCTGAATAGTTCGAGCAGATCCATAGCAGCAGGCAATCCACCTGCTGCTTCTGTAAAAACTGGCGCGTTGCCTTCACTAATTTCTAATGTGACTCGAAAGCCTTGTTCTAGTGAGCCATCACACCTCAATACCGCTCTTTTACTCATAGCTGGAAACTCTCCATCCGAGTTTCTCCCGCACAAACGATCTCAACTTGAAATTGTTCGCCTGCATTTGCCCGAAATTGGAATTGAATGGTTTCAGTTACCGCCGCACTAGCTTGCCCGATCTCACTGCCATCGACGGTCAATAATCGCAGGCTAGTTGCTCCTGGTAAATGTGTTGAGCCTCCTGCTGGATGAATTTGGATGTCGATCCGACTTTCAATATTACTAATTGCCGTAATCCCGATCGCGAGGGCGATTTGTCCGGTGGCTAAAGTGTAAACTTTCCCGCGATAGAGATCGCTAGGAGTGAGAGTCGAGCTGCCTCCGCGCACCGCAGTCGTGATTTGGGGTGATAACAATACTAAATCTAGAGTCTGCCAAATCGTATCTATTTGACCTTGGAACCAGTCACTCAAGCGGGTAATTGCGGGAGCTGATTGTCCGGTTTGCCGCTGCTGGTACAGCCGTTGGCGCAGTTCGGGTTGCTCGATAATTGCCGCCCACACCGCAAAGGGCACTGCCAAACGGGGGATAATTTCCGTGGGATTTCCCAGTCGCTCGATTAAGGGGGTAATGCGATCGATCTCCAGATCTGGAATCGGGGCGAGGGCTGCTCTAGTTGCCGTAATGGGATAACGATCGATCGTCAACCACAATCCATTCAAATCGGGGTTGAGATCGTCACTGTCTACACAATAAGTTCGATCGATCGGATCGTAACCGCCTTGAGTTTTGAGCTGTTGATGTGTGGTGTAACCATAGATCTGGATTTGACGCTCATCGCTGTCCACCTGCACGCCTAAGTAGTAATCCGCCGCCCAACTGGGAATATCCACCCATTCCTGCGGGACTTCCAGCTCTGAGAGATCGATCGATTCCGTCGGAATTAGAGCAATGCGGGTGGTGCCAATCGTAATCACTGCTCCCGTAACTAGATCCCACACCATTGGGTTTGAGGCTGATGGCAGCCAAGCTGTAGCTGTTGGTAAGTATTCAGCCTGTAGCCACGGCAAAATTGTATCCAGACACAATTGATTGAGATAAGCATTCCATCGTCCCCAGCTATTAGTACTAGCTTGATGCTGCCCAACAGCGGCTTGCCCGTCTGGTGAAATTTCTAATACCCAATCGGTGGGTTCGATGAATGCTGATAATGTCATTGATTTTGCGGGGATTTGATGTGTTGTAATTAAAAAGTAAAAGGGTCGGGAGAGGGGCTTTATTACCTCTCTTTTACAAGGCTAGCGTGCAGACACAAGTTATTTGAGATAGTGCGTAGTCCCGTTACCCCACCCAACCTCCCCTTTATAAGGGGAGGAGCTAGGTTATTTTTGACTGCATTCAACTTAATGTATGGTATGAATTTACCTTTAAAAAGTGGGACTCTTGTCCCCTTCCCTTTACAAGGGGAGGGCTAGGGTGGGGTAAAGATCTACGCACTAACTCAAATAACTTGTGAATGCACGCTAACATCCTAAGCCCGATCGATCAGCCACTCTTTGAGCGTTGCACTGATACTTTTTAATTCGTTTGGATCGGGAATTTTATGCAACTGTGATTCAATCCACGCGAGTAATGCTGCCAGTAATTGGGCTTCTGCTTGCTTGATCCGGCGCGAGATTGTGGGCTGACTCAGTTGCAAGCGACTCGATAGCTCCTGCTGTGATAAACCGTCTCGGTAAAAGAGCTGCATAATCTCTTGAAGTTCGGGTTTGAGCCGATCGAGGGCTTGTGTGAGGGTACTATTGAGGGCGGATTGCTGGGTTGTGCGCCGATCGATTTCCTCCCGTTCGATCGCGGCATCGAGTAAGGATTCATTCGCCGTATCAGTCAGATCGTCTTGAATTTCACCCGTACCTGGTTCGGGTTTGCTGCGATTGAGGGAATCGATCGAGGGATAGAGATACGATCTTGTCCACTGCGCTAGTTTAGTCACTCGGACTTCAATCTGAGTGGCAGTCAGAACAGCCCCTGGCGTGACTAACTGGTCTTGACGCTTGGTATTGTATAGTTCGGCAATCTCGCTCCACAGGCGCGGATCTGGTGGGGGTAGTTTTTGGGAATTGCTATCTGGTGGAATGTAGAGCGTTTTGAAACAGAACAGTGCAAATTGGTATTGGGCGGCTTCTGGCTCTACAACGCCGCGATTTAGCAGTACCTCACCGATGCGTTTTTTACTCACCTTCCGCAATAGCGACCAATCGCTGCACACGTCAGCAGCCTGTCTTTGTCTGAGGAGATCTTTGAGGGTATTGGTCAGAATTAACTTGGCATAGGTTTTGAAACTACTGCCGCGATCTGGGGCAAAACTTTTAAATACTTTGGGAATCTCACTATTGGCAATCTGAAAATAGTCAGCCAAGGTGTACTGGGGTGATTGTAGTCTTTGAGTCATCTCCTTGGCAATCCAGAAACAGACCTCCTGAAGGTAGGCGGTGAGATGAGCTGGGGCGAGGGGATGCTCAGTGTGTCGTCGATGCCAATAGATCGCCAGCCGATCCGCCTGCTGCTCGGGTGTGTGCGCTAATTGCCGTTGCATACTTCGCTGCAACCTCGGATCGTCAATCCAGTGACAAAATCGATCGTCCTCTAGCAGTGCAAAGGTGGAGAATAGTTCGACTAGTCGATCTCGAGGGCGCATAGGGAGTTGGGGGACGGGGGGACTGGGGGACTGGGGGCACGGGGGCGCGGGGGACTGGGGGCACGGGGGCAAAAAAGAAAGACTTAAAATGGCTCCCACGCTCCCACGCTCCCACGCTCCCACGCTCTGATAACTGTAATCTGCCGTTCGATGAATGGGAAGACAAACTCGATCGTACTGATAACTAAAGCTAACCTAATAAAGATCGAAAGGACACGTTATTTTCTATTAATAAATTGGACGAATTCTCTATCAATTGCGATAAATGGCTTGTCTTTCGATTTTTAAAGTATTTACGGCAAATGGCGTGTTTGTAGGTCGTGAAAGTACTTATCTCGGATATCTAATATTAATTTCGTATACTTGAATCGAGAGTGTCGTTTGTTTTAACTATCCTCGCCCAAGACTACTATTCTACTTCATCAGATCTAGAGTCAGAAACCTCTCTCTAAAATTATAGATCCACAACTCGATCGATCTAAATCTAATTGTAGCCGTTGTTATCCACAGCTTACGATTAATTGGAGTGAAGATCCCGATCTCTAGCAACTTATATTAATAACTATCGATCATGTTCAAGTCGAATTCAAAACTTAAGCTATTTACCTTGTTATCAATAAGTTCGACCACCCTTAGGGGGTGCGCTTGCGCGTTCGGGATATTGTTGGCGATCGAACTTACAGCCACCGGATCGATGGCTCAGACACTCCCCAATCCAGATTTTCAAAGACCCACACCACCACCGACTAAGCCACTCGAACCCATTCTCCCACCTTCACAGGAGATCCTGCCCAGCACTCCAGCTCCCAATCTGCCCAGTCAACCAATCGCTCCAGATAATTCATCGGCATCGATCGTAATTAAGCAGTTTAAAATCGTGGGTAATACTGTTTTAAGCAATGCCGATCTCGCTCAAATTACCGATAAATTTACTAATAAACCACTAGATTTCACCCAACTATTGCAAGTTTCTAATGAAATTACCCAGCTCTATGTCAAGAATGGCTATATCAATTCTGGAGCTTATATTCCTGGCAATCAATCTTTTGATGCTCAAGGCGGTACGATCGAGATTAAAGCGATCGAAGGTCGAGTCGAGGATATTGTCGTTACTGGTACCCAGAGATTAGATCCCAACTATATTAAAAGTCGGATTGCACTTAGAGCGGGACCAATCCTCAAGATCGATCGCTTAATTGAGGGTTTACAACTACTTCAACTCGACCCGTTAATTAAAACTATTAGCACCGAACTAGTCAGCGGACAGCAACCAGGCACTAGTATCGTCCAGCTTAAAATTAGCGAGACTCCCAATTGGCAAGCTGGCATCAATATCGCCAACAATCGCACCCCTAGTGTGGGTGAAATTCAAGCCCAATTCTCAGTCTCGCAAAACAACCTGACGGGAATTGGCGATAGTTTGGGAGCTACTTATGGCAAGAGTGAAGGTAGCAGCGTCCTGGATCTGAACTATACTTTCCCACTTAATCCCCAGAATGGAACGCTAAGAGCGCAATATAGCAATTCCACTAGCAAGGTGATCGAAGCACCATTTAATCGATTAGATATCAATAGTGCCGGACAAGATTTTGGACTGACTTATCGCCAACCGCTAATCCAGACTCCCGCCCAAGAATTTGCGCTGGGAGCCACATTAGCCCGTAGAGAGACAAATACTGGCTATCTCCAGTCGGTGATTGGCGAACGCACTCCCTATCCCACACCTGGTGCAGATCCAACTGGTTCGACTAGGGTAACAGCCCTGCGGTTTTTTCAAGACTACACCGCCAAAGATACCCAACAAGTCTTCGCCCTCAGATCCCAGCTCAGTGTGGGTCTAAATCTCCTCGATGCTACCGTTAATGCCAGTTCGCCAAATGGTAAGTTTGTGACTTGGCGAGGACAGGCTCAATACGTTCGCGCGTTGGCTCCCAATAGTATTTTACTGATGAAACTGGAGACTCAACTGGCAGATCGACCACTATTAGCTTTGGAGCAAATCGGGGTGGGCGGACAGGATACCGTGCGGGGTTATCGTCAGGATTTGTTACTGGGAGACAACGGGGTGATTGCCAGTGCTGAAGTGCGGTTGCCGATTTTTGCTAGCCCCGATCGCAAGCAAGTCTTGCAAGTAGTGCCCTTTCTAGACTTTGGCTGGGGCTGGAATCAACCAAATAATCCTAGTCCCAATCCTGCACCGAGTACGATTGCTGCTGCTGGACTAGGGTTACGCTATCAGGGTGGTGATAATTTCAGTGCCAAGTTAGATTATGGGATTCCATTTACGGCAACCAGTGGAACTAAGAGTTCTGTCCAAGAGAAGGGGTTGTATTTTTCAGTTAATTACAATCAATCATTTTAGATTTTAATTTAATATCCCAATTGTTAACCAATGAATTATTCCCGACTGTATCTCACAATCTGTTTAACTATCTCTACGATCTTGCCAGCAACTGCAAGTAATTTACCTAAGATTTCAACATCAACTGTAGCAACTACCACTGTAAATCCAAGTAGCAATTCCTCGCTCCAAGCTGCCCAAAAGTTAAACCAACGCGGAGCTGAATTTCTAGCTGCTGGTAAACCCGATCTAGCCTTGACTAGCTGGCAAGAAGCTCACAAACTCTATACCCAAGCTCAAGATCCTCAAGGCATCATTGGTACCAGAATCAATCAGGCTCAAGCTTTGCAATCATTGGGTTTCTATCGTCAAGCCCTCTTGAACCTGCAAGCAGTCAATACGACGCTTCAGCAGCAGCCAGATTCAGAACTAAAAATGCAGAGCTTACTCGGGCTAGGTAACTCCCTGCGCGCCCTTCGCATCCTCGAACAGAAAACTACCACCGCCAGCCAAAGCATCACTCTGGGAGCGAAAGAAACCCTCACTCAAGCCCTGAAAATTGCCACTACTCGTCAAGATCGAGCGGCGATCGATCGAATCAATCTCAGCTTGGGGACTACGCTGAATCTAATTGGTGGTACAGAGCAAGAACAAGCGGCAATCGATACCTATCAACAGATTGCTGCTGATGCTGCACCTCTAGTGAGAGTCCAAGCGCAGATCAACTTATACAGGTTAGCCTCCGCTCAAAAGACAGCTCCGAACACCCTGACATTTTTAACCGATACTCGCAAGGTTTTAGACAAGATTTCACCCAGTCGGAGTACAGTTTATGCTTATATTAATCTAGCTGAAACTATTAAGAGTAATCAAGAAAATAACAGCACCAATCGAGATATTTTAGTGCCAGTTGCTCGATTATTAGGTAAAGCGATCGAGCAAGCCAGGACGATCGAAGACTCCCGTGCTGAAGCTCAAGCGATCGGCTCTTTGGGTAGTTTGTATGCCTTGACTGGGCAAGTTTCAGAAGCTAAAAAGCTCACCAAACAAGCTTTAATTATTGCTGAAAATCTACCAGCTCCCGATTTAGCTTATCGACTCGATTGGCAATTGGGTAAAATTATCATGGCTAATAATCCAACCGATCGAGAGATTGAAGTTGCCACATCAGCTTATCGCCAAGCAATTAATCATCTCAAGTCACTGCGAAACGATCTCAATGCGATCGATGCCGACTTACAATTTTCCTTCCGCGATAGTGTCGAGCCTGTGTATCGAGAATATGTCAATCTCTTACTTCGAGATGGGCAAAATATCCCAGAACAAAATCTAGCTAGTGCCCGCGATCTGATTGAATCATTGCAAGTAGCCGAACTAGAAAACTTCTTGCGCCAAGGTTGTTTGGATACCTATACAGTTCAACTCGATAAAATCGATCGATCGGCTGCGGTGATTTACCCGATTATTTTACCCGATCGAGTGGCGACAATTGCATCGATTCCTGGACAGCCATTACGTTACTACAGTCAAAAAATATCTGCGGCAACAGTTGAAGAAACAGTTGCTGGACTCCAAAAGAAAATTCTATCTCCCAACTTTGAAGAGCGCGCTTTTAAACGGCAATCAAAACAAATCTACGATCTGCTCCTAGCACCACTAGCGAGTAATCTTGCTGCTGCTAAGACTAAAACCTTAGTTTTTGTATTGGATGGAGCCTTTCGGAATATTCCGATGTCGGTATTGTATGACGGCAACAAATATTTAGTTGAAAGTTATAATCTAGCCTTAACTCCAGGGTTGCAATTAGTACCACCCCAAGAATCCACAGATCGAAGTCGAACACAAGCTTTGCTGGGTGGTGTTTCCGAAGGTAGACAGGGGTTTTCAGCGTTACCAAATGCCAAAACTGAGATCGATTCGATCGCCAAGATTCTGCCCCATCAAATCCTATTTAATGAGCAGTTTAAAACTGCGCCAGTCTCTGCCAATCTAGTTGCTAGTAATGCCCCATTCGTGCATTTTGCCACACATGGACAGTTTAGTTCCAAAGCTGAAGACACTTATATTTTGACTTGGGACAATCGCTTGAATCTCGACCAATTCAGCAATTTACTGAAAGATCGGGGTAGTCGAGCCAATTCGATCGAGCTATTAGTATTGAGTGCTTGTCAAACAGCTACAGGTGATAAACGCGCCACATTGGGGCTAGCAGGGGTGGCAATCAGGGCACGCGCTCAAAGTACGATCGCGTCTTTATGGTCGGTTAGTGACGAAGCTACCCAAGATTTGATGGTCAATCTTTACCAGAACTTAGCTACTAAAAATCTCAGCAAAGGTGAAGCATTGCGTCAAGCTCAACAAACTTTACTTCAGAATCCCAAGTATCGATCGCCCTATTTCTGGGCACCATTTGTCTTGGTTGGTAATTGGCAATAAATTGCGTAGGGGCAGGTTCATGCTAAAAATTCCAAATATACAAATCAATCTCAAACAAAACCTGCCCTCCCCACCAGGATTTATGCATGTTGTATCTATTGCGTAGGAGCAGGTTCATGCTAAAAATTCCAAATATACAAATCAATCTCAAACAAAACCTGCCCTCCCCACCAGGATTCATGCATGTTGTATCTATCGATCGAAACATTACTATTGCGGAGGGCGGGTTTTGTTTATATGTTATTGTCACAGCAAGTGAATATAGCATGAACCCGCCCATACAGATGGTTGACAATAGATTATTTTCAATATGAAATATAACCATGATTTACATCATCGCCGTTCTATTCGATTGGGAGAATATGATTACTCCCAAGCTGGAGCTTATTTTATTACAATTTGCACTCACGATCGATCGTCCATCTTTGGTGAAATCATCAATGGCGAGATGATTAATAATGAATTGGGAGCTATCGTCAGATCTCGTTGGGACAGACTATCAAAACATCATCAAAATGTCGAGCTAGATGAATCAATCATAATGCCTAATCATATCCACGGCATCATTGTATTGCATGTCGCGTCGCCAGAATCTTCTACGGCAATATCTGAAATAATTAGAGGCTTCAAAACATTCTCTGCTAGGCAAATCAATAAAGTTCGTGACTGTAAAGGAGTTCCGGTATGGCAAAGAAATTATTATGAACGAATTATTAGAACCGAACAAGAATTAAATAATGTCAAGAATTACATCATCAACAACCCTATTAGTTGGGATACTGATACCAATAATAAAAAATGACAACAACTAATCAATCTTCCATATTGCCCCATCGATCTTCAAGCTAATATCTATGCGCTGTAAAAAATCTATCTCTTAATATATAATATTTGCCAAAAATTAAAATTGTTATGAAATCTAAATTCACGCTCTCTCTCTTGACTTTAACTACTCTAGTAGTTAGTACTCAAAATGCAATTGCTCAAATTTATCAGCCTACCAATCGTACTCCAATAGCCGACAAGACTCTCGGTACTCAAGTATCGGGAACTGGTAATAATTTCAATATCACAGGGGGAGTGAGTAAAGGTCAGACTTTATTTCACAGTTTTACTGATTTTTCCGTCCCTATTAATGGACAAGCAAATTTTCTCAATCCAGTCGGTAATCGCGATATTATTACCCGCGTCACGGGCAATCTCTTCTCAGATATTAATGGTATAGTCAACACCAATGGTGCGAATTTCTTCCTGATCAATTCCAATGGCATCGTCTTCGGTACGAACGCTAAATTAAATGTCGGTCAGACGTTTGTCGGTAGTACTGCTAATAGTATCGATCTAGTTGGTGGAGGACAAACAATTAAGTTTGGGACTAATCCCAATGGGGACGCACCATTATTGAGCGTTGCGCCAAATGTGCTGTTCAATGTCTCCGCGTTAAATATGGGCGGAGGGAGTGGAGCGATTAGTAACTTTGGCACATTACAAACAACTAATCAAAGTCAATACATTGGCTTAATCGGCGGGAATGTCAGCCTCAGTGGTGGCAAAATCATCGCTCCTGGTGGGCGTGTAGATCTGGGGGGATTGAATAGTGCGGGTACAGTCAGCGTCAATAGCCAGGGCTTAGTATTTAGCGGCACTGGCTTGGAGCGCAGCAATGTCACGATTGCCAATGGATCGAGTGTCAGCGTCAGAGCGAATCAAATTCTAAACCCAGTAGTTCCAGCCTTTTTCCCTACTGCGATAGCTCCAGGTAGCAGCATTAATATCAGTGCCAATCGCATCGATGTCAGTAACTCTGGCAATCGCTACATTAGTACCCCAGAAAATCCAATTATTAATCAAGCTCTGGGCGGATTGGATGGGGGATTGGATGTAAATTCGGGTGTGAAAACTGGGACGATTGGGAATATCAGTCTCGATGCTACTGGAGATATTCGGATTCAAAGAGGTGCAATTTTTAATCTCGTCAGATCGGGTGCCGAAGGCAAAGGCGGTGGGGTGAAGATTGTCGGTAATAACATTGTTGTCACTGACAAATCAGAGATCTCGACTAGCCTATCGGAAAACGCGACTGGACGTGGTGGTGATATCGAGATTACCGCCCGAGGTAATTTTAGCCTGTCTGAACCAAACTATCGAGATGTTATGGATCCGCTCGACCCTGCTGAATCTATCATCGCCGCTAGCACCTATGGACGTGGCAATTCTGGCAAGGTAACGATCTCGGCTAAAGGTAGTGTCGTAGTCAGCGACAACAATGCGATCGCCAGTAAGATCGAAGCGACTGGAGCGGGTGATAGTGGCGGGATTAAAATCGATGCTAGTTCCGTCACTCTCAATAATGGCGGTAAAATTTTGACGGCTGGGATTGAAAGTCCAACTGGGGCAGGAGGGAGTACTGGAAATATCGATATTACCACTACGGGAGATATTACGATCCGTGGCAGTAATGTCGTCAAACCTGGTAATGAAAAAAAGGATCGGTTGTCAGCAGTCAACACCACTAATTATCGAAAAGGTAATGCTGGCAAAATTACTATGACTGCACCTGGTAAATTATCAGTACTCAATCGGGGGACAATTGTCAGCTCGATCCGAGGAAATAGTGGCTACGGTAACAGTGGTGGAATTAAACTCAATGTCGGGGAACTGTTGGTTTCTAATGTCAGCGGAATTACTACCGCTGTGGGTGCCAAGGCTGAAAAATCGCAGGGTACGGCTGGCAATATTGATATTACCGCAACTGGAAACATCACCGTCGATGAAACTCTAGAACCGTTCATTGTCAAAAAAATTGAGTCAGAATTTGACACGCCTTCCGATATCGGCAGTAGTTTATCTGGGACTGGGATTGATGGAAAGCTGGGAGTTGCGGGAAATGTTACCATTACGACTCCAGGTAAATTATCAGTAGGTAATCGTAATAGTATCTCTAGTACAGTCGAGCAAGGCGGAGAGGGTAATGGCGGAAAAATTACTATCAGAGCTGGAGAGCTAGAAGTATTTAATGAGGGTCAAATCCTAACTGTTGCTTCACTAGAAAATATGGGCAGGGTCGGAAATGCTGGAAATATCGATATTAAAACTACCGGAAATATTACGATCTTAGGGCATAAGGATCCTAAGGTGATAGCTTCAACAAAGGGTGGTTTTTATTCCAAAATAGCCAGTAGTAGCTTCCGCAAGGGTAATACTGGCAAAATCACCATCGATGCTGGCGGCAATATTTCATTGCTCAACAGAGGGGGAATTGTTTCACAATGTCTAGAAAATTGTAGATCGCAAACAGTTGGCAGTGCTAGTAATATCACGATCTCTAGTAATCGATTGAATTTTGACAGAGGCAATATTTCTCTAGACGCAAATGATACTGCGGGAAATATTACTATCACTACTCAGGATTCGATCGTGATGCGACAGATGAGTAATATTGGTACAAGTTCCCGAAAGGGTGGCAATGGTGGAAATATTACCATCAATACGCAATTTCTCATTGCCATCGATAAGGAAAACAGCGATATTACCGCCAGTGCCGTTAAAGGTCGAGGTGGTAATGTGAAAATCGATGCTCAAGGCATATTTGGCATCCAATTCCGTCCTCAGCCAACCGATCTGAGTGACATTTTTGTCAGCTCTGATTTTGGACAGAGTGGCACGGTGCGTCTCGATACTCTAAGTAAAGATCCAGGGCGAGAAAGTACGGAGCTTCCGACTGTCACTACCGATGCTAGCAAACAAATCTCTCAAGTGTGTAGTGCTAGTAACCGCCAGAATAAACTCACCGTCACCGGACGTGGTGGACTGCCCCCAACCGCCACTGACCCCTTGACTGGTGATGTGATCTGGCAAGATGCGCGGGCGATCGAAGGTCAGCCAGTAGCTAGTAGTAATACGATCGTCGATCCCTCCCAGCTCGTGCCGCCAGCAGTTGGTTGGGTATTTGAAGGCAACGGCAAAGTTAGCCTCGTGGCTGCACGTACCCAGGGGCAGCCAACAGGTACTAGTGCTGCTTGCCCCACCGCAACTAAATAAACGGCAGCTCGAACGCGAAGCGCGCCACCAAGGCGGTCGAACACAATTTCAGCCCCGATTTTATTCGATTCAATTTACTTTTATCTCTGACTTAAAATGATCTTCAACCGTTATCTCATTCCCATTTATTTAACAGTAACTACCATACTGTTTGCACCCCATCAGGCTGATGCTAATTACGAAGCTAGAGCGATCTCCAATCGACAAGTAGCCGCGATCGCTAAAAAAACTGTAGTCAGAATTATCTCCTCTGATGGCAATTTTGGCTCCGGTGTCATTATTGGTCGCACTGAAAGAGGCACCAAGAATATTTATACAATTCTGACGGCAGCACATGTTGTTCGTACTCCTAATGTTAGTTATCGAATTGTTAGCCCAATTTTAACCGATAACTTGGGCACAAGAAAGCGAGTATCAATTAATGTCGATGCCCAGCGAAATATCAAAAAGTTTACTAATGTCGATCTAGCAACTGTCTCGTTTGAGAGTAACTATACATTTGCGATCGGCACACTTGGCAACTCTGAATATGCGGATGAAGGTAGTCCCGTCTATGTTGCTGGTTTTCCCAAACCAGGCAAAGCAATTAAGCGAGTCGCCTTCCAATTTACTGGCGGTATGGTTTCCTCCCGCTTTGATGAAAGTGATAGCGATCCAAAAGAACGCAATAATGGCTACGACTTAGCATATACAAATATCACCAGAGCAGGCATGAGTGGTGGCCCTGTAATGGACGCTGCTGGCAGGATTGTCGCCATTCACGGTGAAGGCGATCGAAATAGTCAAGTCCCTGGGGAAGAAGCTAGCGGCGGATTGGCAAATGATGAAAAAACTGGATTTAATTTAGGTATCCCCATTCAAACGTTTTTGAAGCTGCAACCAGAATTTAGTAAGATTGGTGGTGCTAGAATTGACAAGTCACCAGTAAACTACCAGCTTCAAGACCGTTCTGTGACGATCGGGACTAAACACCAAAAGTTTGTCAAAAGATATCGGATCAGAGGTGAAGATCCGCCGATTCTGGATATCACCAAAGTGAACGAACAAACTTATGATGATTGACGATCGGTGTTGCTAAATTACGGTAAAAATCCCTATTATTCGCTCTCTTGCTGAGGGAGAATAATAGGGATTTAGGGAGAGAAAATTGATGCAGCCTACTTAAATTCAGCGTAGATTTTAGGGCACCCCTACAGGTAACTTGTAGGGGTGCCCCTCGTGGGTACCCTCGGATCTACGCTTAGTAATAGTCGTTATGTATTAATTCAAGATGTGAGAAGATCGAGTATTGCTAGAATCCAATTTTGGACCGCTTTGGTTTGATGGCGACAGGCTTTTTATTTTTAAAAGTTTTCTGCTCCCAATTGCCCAAGCTGAGATCGACTTTAGATCGAGGTCTAGTGCTTTCTTCAACGGAACCACTACCATCAGTAGCAAAATTGACCACTTGTTGGATTACAGCTTCGGGATTACCCGCATTCTCTGGTTTGAGTGTGAATAACAGATTGTTGCCATCACACTTTTTACCACTACTTGGCAATGCACAAATCACTGTCTGACCATTGACAGTACCACTAGCCAGCTCCAATCCTTTGAAAGTACCACCATTCTGGTTTGCAGCTTTTTGGAGTCGCTCTGAGACGATTTGACAGCGTTTAGAATTGGTGAACTGTTGGCCAAAATAATTGGTAGTCCAAGTCATCATTACTGCTTGCTGGTCATTTTTTTTGACAACAGTTTTTAAGTCCTGACAGCTAACTTCTAGCTTAGATACGGCGGCTGTACTTTGAATAGCAGGTGTCTCTTTTTGGGTAGCTGAATCTGTGCTATCGACAATATTCGGGACTTGTGCTTGAGCTAGTTGAGGGATGGCGATCGCGCTAATTGTCGCAATCCAGATGTGTAAAATTTGGGTAGTAATTAATTTCATTTTTAATATTGACTAATAAGATTGATTTTGAACTAATTTATACGACCTGTTTTAATAGTTAAATATGTCATAAAATATTAACTTTGACAATGAGATAATTGGCTGAATTAGAAACCTTTGTTTGTCGTGTTTCCAGTTGCAGTTAATTTAGTTATGACTGAATTATTTTGAGCTGGACTAGTAACTGTACTGTTAGTGCGTACCAACACACCTTGCTCATTATTGTAGGTATAGTAGCCAGGAGTCATCGCTTGATTTGGTTGAACACAAACTGTATTAGCATTGGCATCGATGCCATTGATAAATACTAATCCTGGCGCACAATTGGCACGGGCAACACCCCATTTGTTGAGAACTGGACTGACTCGATCTGCGGTAGCGGCGATCCGGATTTTTTCACGCTCGATGTCTACATCAGCCGCCATTTTTATCCTTTTCAGCTCAACTTCGGCACTGATTTCGGCGGCGCGATGCGGCGGGTTGAGGAGGTTGGTCAAGAGTCCTACCCCAATGCCGATCAGGTTGACATCTCCTGGTGCCAATTCAGCCGCTGCTGGTAAGCCAGTCGATAAAATTGTAGTAATTGCTAATAGTAAGCTGAGTTTATTGCGGTTCATAATTGGTCCTCGATATTCGATCGACTGGCTATGTCTCTAATTAAATCTACGTTTCAGTCTTGAATCTTATTCATGCTTATTTAAACCAAATTGAACTATTTTGGATCTAGAGGTAAAATCACAAAAAAGATCTTAGCAATTGCCAAGATCTTTTTTTGAGTTAAAACCAGATGTTCTCTAAACCTAATTACAATTAGTGCGAGTTTCAGAACTAACCGTGCGCCCATTAATAGTTTGACTAGATTGAATCGCAGAACTACCCGAACCACTGCATTGAATATTTTGCTCGCTAACTGTGTGAGTATCATTCGTCGAAGTGCGAGTTGTCGAAGTGCCAACCCGATCGGGATCGACTGAATTAACTCGATCGATCGCCTGCTGACGCAGAATAGTAGCTGGAATTACCCGTCCACGTCGTATCGATGGAGCTTTGCGATTCCGACGACGGTTGCGATCGATCGATACCCGTCCAACTGTTATTTTGGCAGGACTAATCTCAATATTCGGCGTGTCGATCCTAGCTTCACCTCGATCGCTAGTTTGAATACCGATCTTACCAACAGATATGTTAGTACCTTCAGTAATTTCAGCGGCATGAACTATATTAGTTGAGAGCAAGATAATAGATATTAGCAATAAGCCGAGTCGAGAATTTAACATGGAGATCGTCTTAAATGCAAAGAATATATAGAGATACTTCGATCGTGATGATTGATATCTAGGAAATCTAATTGCAGATTAATGATGCCAATTATGGTGACGACCATTTTCCCTCTGACAATCACCTTTTTGACGGTGACGACGCTGTTCGCCGTAGGGATCATTTGCCTGAGGATGAGAACTGTTGTCAATCCGAGTATCACTTGCCTGAACGATTCGGTTGCCATCACCTTGGATCTCGGCAGCTTGGTTAGATCTCGTCATTGATGTAAAACGATTGCCACCACCAAACCGACCCCGATTATTGATAACTAGGATATTAGTTTGATTGACGACATTGTTATTTCCGGTCACGATCGCTATCTGAGCAGCTTGGTTGCTATCGACTGACTGGGAATAAGCTGGTAATGATATGCTAGCCAACCCAATGCTACTGGCAACTAAAGCTAATATTTTGACTGCGTTCATGATGTTTTTCTCTATCTAATAATGGTTCGAGTCTGAATTATGTGATTTATCGCTTAGGGAAAAAATTACGATCGAGAGTCGGAACATAAATAGTAATACCAGTACCGACCTGAATATTGAGATCGCCAGCATTCATCACGCTAGCAGGAAGACCTCGATAAGTACCAGAACCACTACTAAGTTGAGCACTATTGCGGATTTGGTTTACGCCATCAGGGCCAACATAGAGTTGGGTGGATTTATGGACGTTGACATTGCCGACACAGTTAGGAGCGATCTTTTGTTTAACAGAGTTTTGTTGTACACCAGGCGCATCCTTCGAGCCAGTGATTTTGATTTGATTGCTAATGTCGGCATTAACACAGCCAAGCGCGTGAGCCGCAGGAGTAAAAGTAGGCAGGAGCGCAAGTGAACAGACAATGCCAGTGAGTAATTTAGTGGTGTACATGATGAGGACTCAAAAGAAATAGGAGATAGATCGAGAGCGAAGATGTGAATAGAAAGAAATAAAAGCTACAGAGAAAGTAAGGCAGAGGCGTGGTTTAGCCTCTGTCCTAGAGGGTGTGGGGGTATGAGGTAAAAAAGCTTTCAGGTTTTTTTCCATTTGGTGATTGGTTAGCATATTTACTGAGCAACTCTAGCTTTAGTCTAGATATTTAAGCCTGTAGCTAGGCAGCCATCTACTGTTTAGAGGGGCAACCTCCTAAAACTACACTAGAGGGTTTTTCTGTGGCTACAACTCCTTGGGGTGTTCTGTATTGCGAACCATCTGACTTCGTATGTACGATATATAGGTGAGAGTAATTTGTAGAATTAATCATGCAAGCTGGGACACTGACTGTCTGTTTTTTGCTATTTTCACTTTCCTTACTCAGTTTTCCCCCTGCTCCAATTAAAGGAACTCCTGCTTTAATTTCTGCCTCTGCCGATGACTTAGCCCCTGTATTAACTTCAATCACTGTTGTGATGGGAGTATATGTTGTGTTAACAACAGAAGTTCTGTCTTTGAGGTTGTATCTTTTAGCAGGTGGCAATTCGGGCTTTGAGGTAGCTGCTGGTATGGGCTGTTGGCTAACAGGTTTTGGCAATGTAGGTTGCTGGCTAGAAATAGGTTTGGGTGCTGTGGGTGGTTTACTAACAGGTTGTTTTCCAGTAGCTGGTTTTGGTTGTGCGGATGGCTGGCTGGGAGTAGGTTTTGGTTGTGTGGGTGGTTTACTAACAGGCTGTTGACCAGTAGCAGGTTTTGGTTGTGCAGGTGGTTTACTAGCAGGTTGCTGTCCAGTAGCTGGTTTTGCTGGTGTAGGCTGTTGGCTGGGAGTAGGCTTGGAGGTCGTAGATGGTTGACTAACAGGCTGTTGACCAGTAGCTGGTTTTGCTTGAGCGGGAAGTATTGAAGCGATCGTTAGACCGAAAATGAGTAATGCAATTGACTTGAATGCGTTATTGGATGTCATCTTGATTTTCCTTAATTTTGATGTGTGTCTTGACTGGATTTGATATTAGACTCGATACTTTTATTAGAGGATATTTTTTGGAAATACGGAGAGTATAGAATGTTCGAGCAAGCCCAAGTAGCATAAAATCATAGCAATGTAGATGAGCAGTACATACAGAATTCTCTGGACGATCGATATCATATTGACTGTCCGTGGTCTTCTTGTTGCTGTTTCTACTGGTAGAAGTGTTGATAATACTTGGTATTGGTCGATTGTTAGTTCTGTCGTATACGATTGAGTCATCGCTTTTTTACTAGTGTCTATCTATACTTTCCAAATATCCTCTTACCCGCAGTTATTGACTATTTAGCTTTTTGGCGGCCACCGTATTTTTGTTGAATATCTAGGATATTAATGTTGTAATCGCCGATAGTCTGAGTATGTCCAGTTACAACTTGATTGGTTCCAGTTGTATTGCTGCCATAACGCCCAGTTTGTTGAGCATTGAGAATGGACTGGCGGATAGTTGTGCTACTAACGTTGTTATTACCGACAACGATTGAACTTAGATCGATTACTTGATTGTTGGCATTAAGATTTTCAGCATGGCTAATATTAGGGAATAAAGCAATTGCACCGACGATGAAAGTTAAGACTTTGATGAGTTTCATGATTATGTTCCGATTTTGTGAATGGAGTAAGTGATTGAGTTGAGTTAGTCTGTGTTTGTCTCTAATTAACTCTACGTTCTAGTCCTAAATCTTATTCACGCTGGTTGAAAGACAATAGACCTCTTGCGCGAATACTAGATTATGGTGTTACGAGTGGATAGTGAATAGTGAATAGTGAATCGAAAGATGAATTCTAGCTGCTAGCTTGTGAGACAAGGATCGGAAATTTAAGATTCAGGTAAGAGGTATAATATAAAAGCTGCCTCTCCTGGTGGAGAGGCAGCACTATCAAATTATTGATAAATCTGTTTAACTATTGCTGGTTAAAGAGGGAGATTGACCGATCTTTTTTTCAGCAAAATAGTTATTTAGGAAAGTGCTAGCAAATGAGAGGATAACTGGCCCCAGAATAAAGGCGAGTAAACCACTTACTGTAAATCCAGGCACAAATAGGGATGCCATCCAGAAGCACGCACCGTTGACTACTAGCGAAAATAGTCCCAGGCTCAAGAAGTTAATTGGGAGCGATAGCAGTGCAAGCACGGGTCGAATGGTAGAATTGACTCCACCAACGGCAACGGCTGCTAGCATTGCGGCTGGAAAATTAGCAATATCTACTCCTGGTACAGCTAGATCGACGATGAGTAAGCCCAACGCTGTTGCTAAGGTAGTAACCAGATAGCTAATGATGTTATTGTTCATGTGTTTATACCTTGAAAATAGTTAACTTTAGTTGAATCAGCTTGGTTTTACTTGTAGGCTGAATTGTTTAGTTCGTTCTGTTTGGCGATCGCCCAAACCGCATGAATACTACCTGGAATCCAACCTAGTAAGGTCAGTCCAATACTAATAAACAGTGTTGGCCCGACTCCAAATGCCAAGAAAACACCAACGGGTGGAATTAAAATACCGAGGATTAAATGTAATAAGTTCATGATTTTTGGGTTATTTGAATGAGTATCGGTCTTATACCCTCACCTGCCTGGTGAGGGGTGAAGTAAAATTTCTGTAGCAAATATTTAGCGGTTTCTAATGCTGTGCCAGAGGTCTTTTAATTGCTGCTTAATCACTGCTTCCTTCCGAGCAGCTACCCCACTAGAGTCAGCAAATCGTTGGTGAAGCCTCTCCTGTGGAGAATCGTGAGCTTCTGCCTGCTTTTGCTCTAGTGGAATCGTGCCACTAGTTTGGGCTGCGGATTTTATTTGTTTGTACCAGTCTTTGACTTCTGGCTAAGTTTTGCCACCCAACTTAATCTCGATCGAGTAGGGCAGTAGTTCTCGCTTGACGATAGCCAGTACCAGAGCCGACTAGGGCAGCAACCAATCCCAACAGCGAACCCAATACAAATGACCAGCTCACTTTGGCTGTATTTCCAGCAATGTTGCGGGTTTGTTGGGCTGTGATGTTTGGTATTTTGGGGGCATTTGGCCCTGTGGCTGTTATTGGTGGAGTATTGGGAGTATTTTGTTGAACTTGGTTGATGACGCTACCAGCATTGGAAGCCGCTACGCCAAATGCGCCGGATACACCGCTAGACAGCAGCCAAGCACTGAGTGCGAGCATTGATGCCCACAGGATTGCACCATTGAGTAGAGCCGTTTCGCGCTGCATCCGTCCAGATGTGCGGGCAGCAGTCCAGCCACCGACAAATAGGGAGATGAGCAAACTAATAATCGACCAAATACCTACGCCTACGCCGACACCAGGGGCTTCAGTTCGAGGTGCGCCCGAGTCGCCGAGGCTACTCGATCCAACGGCTACTCCCAGGGCACTAAGCACTAGCTGTGTGCTGAGGGCGATCGCCAATCCAGCTACGATTGGCCCCCATCGCACCTGGTCATGATAATTTGTCGCGGCAACTGGCACTATGCGCTCGCCGACATAATCATTAGGTCTATCTACATATGCCATAATAATTCTCCAAAAATTGTGGTGTAAGTGTCAGATCTAAATGCACTAAATTCCCGATGCTTCGATCGAAGCCTGTAAGCTTAATCTCGGCAGATAATCCTAAAAGTTAGTGATTACAGCCTAAATCCTAAATTCCTTGGGATTAAATCTTTGTTAACGATCGATACCTATATTTATACCTGGAGCGACCCCAGCCACGAATCTATCAAAAGACAGATATTTAATGGCAAACCTCTGAAAAAGTCTCTATCAAAAGATATTTAGAATGTTGTTAAACAACTGAATCGAGCAGAATATTTGTAGCAGGTAACTCAACTGAAAAGGTGCTACCTTCACCTACTTTCGATCTAACTGAAATTTTACCGCCATGAGCTTCGGCAATCTGTTTGCACAGATATAAACCCAGTCCACTGTTCGATCGCTTGTGATTGCCCCGTCGGAATCGTTCAAATAAATTAGCTAAATCACCTTTAGGAATCCCAGTTCCCGTATCACAAATAGCCACAGTTACAGTCGGGAAATTCGGTAGAGAGGGTCTAAGCTCGATCGAGATTTTGCCCAGATCGGTAAATTTGAGACTATTACCGACTAAATTAACGATTAAGCGTTTCAATTCTAACCTGTCGCCAGTAACCTGAAAGTTAGCATCAGGGAGATCTCGCGCTAAAATTGTCGATGTGAGTTCAAGATTTTTAGTTATGGCAATCGGTGTCAGTTCGTGGACTACTTCGGTGATGAGTCGAACTAGATCGATCGGCATAAACGTCAAATGTTTGGCCGCTGTATCATAGGTATAAGCTTCGACTAGATTTCGCACCATTTGGAGCAAATCTTGGTTGCTCCGGCTGATGATCTGGAGATTGGACTTCGCCTTTGCTGGCAGATCGCCAAATACATCATCACAGAGTAGATCCAACATCCGATTTGCACCGACTAGAGGCGTTTGGAGATCGTGAGTCATCCGCGCGATAAATTCTTCTTTTTGGGCTAATAATTCTTCCCGCTGCTGGTTGGCAAGTTCCATCGCTACTTCGGCATTGTATACTCGCATCACATTCTGGAAGACTTGACGCAATTGGGCTGGAGATATTTGAGTCTTGGATAAATAGTCGGATGCACCTGCTTTCATAAGATCGACGGCGACTCGATCGTCATTTTGACCTGTGAGGCTGACAATGGGGACACGGATCCCCTGTTCGCGCAGCTTTTGGAGCAATTCGACCCCATTGCCATCGGGTAAGCGATAGTCGATAAAAATGCAGTCGAACTGATGGGAAATAGCTAAGTCAATCCCGCTCTGACAATCGATCGCTTCGAGTATTTCTGTCTGAAAGTCTGCACCCTTAAAAGCTCTAATGACAGTCATTCGATCGATCTCATCATCGTCGATTACCAGCACTTTGAAGACCCGATCCATCAGTGCTGCCGTTGTCAAAATTGGATTTTCCATCGCCTATACTGGTGCAGGTAGCTCGGACATCGACCAATAACGGTTGAGGGCATCAATTTTTTCGACAAAGCTGCTAAAGGTAATTGGTTTGATGATGTATCCAGCAACGTGATATTCATAAGCCGCCGCAATCTCACTATCTTGCATCGATGTAGTTAGGATCACTACTGGTAACTTGCGTAAAGCAGGATCGGCGCGTAATTCTTTCAGAAACTCTAGTCCGCCCATTTGAGGCATGTTTAAGTCGAGGAGAATTAAGAGCTTACTGTTATGCTTTTGAGGGATGTGGCTATTACTACGCAACATTGCTAGAGCTTCGATCCCATTAGCTGCCCGAGATAGAGTGGCGGTTGAGTTGTTTTTTTTCAACGCGCGCTGAACGTTCATCACGTCCACTTCATCATCTTCGACGAGGAGAATATTTAGATCTTGAGTGGTGGTCATCAGGGGAAGTCGGGTAGCTGCGATCATTGAGTCTTACCTACTATAGTGATTTCCGATGCTATTTGGTCGGTATTCCTCTATTTTACGGCTTTAACTAGATTATCCATCTACCAAAAGGGATGTATGGCCTAAAATTTGGGGGAGGGGCGGGGGAGTACAAAAATTTGTAGGTTGGGTTGAAGAATGAAACCCAACACACTAGGGCTACAGTTGCGGGAATTGTGGCCAGGTGAAGTACACTGATAAACCTTTGCCTGAATCGGGGTTTTCCAACCAGATTTTACCACCGACTCGATCGACTAGTTTCTTGGCGATCGCTAGTCCAATTCCGGTATTTTCTTGCAGATCGCGGGGTTTGATGGTTTCAAATAATCGAAACACCCGATGATGGTGTTTTAACTCGATGCCTGGGCCATTATCGCGGATAATAAATTTCACCATGTTGGCATTTAGCCGCACGAAAATTTCGATCTTGCCCCCATCAATGCCTACAGCAGCCGGATCGTGATGTTTGACGGCGTTTTCGAGCAATTCTTCAATTACTTTACGGAGGTGCGCTTTACAAGTAGTGAGCTGAAGATCTGTCGGCTCGATCGAGATCTTGAAGTTGGCTGGAATCGCTAAATCAGCTTGGATCTCGCCCAGAAAAGCGGCAAGTTCGATTGATTCTGGCGTGAGCGGCGTTTGGCCCAAATTGGTATATTCCCACAGTCCATCGATCAAGGCATTGAGACGGTGGGTACGCTGGCGCAGCAGTTGGATATGGAGATCGAGTTGTTCGGATGAGTGGGGTTTGACTTCTTCTTCGATCCACTCGGATAGGGTGGTAATGCCTCTGAGTGGAGTCTTGAGATCGTGGGCGGTAGCGTAGGCAAATTCAGCTAGTTCTTGATTGCGGCTATTGAGGGTAGAATTAGTCGCAATCAGGGCTAGGTTGAGTTTCTCAGCCGCTTTAAGATGGATTTGGAGCTGTTTCATCAGATTGGTTTGCTCGGATACGTCTCTGATGATGGCGATTGACTGATGTTCTTGCTGAATTTTACTCAGGGAAAGCTCGATCGGAAAACTGCTGCCATCCTTTCGATAGGCGGTAAGCCGCCAAATTCGGTCCAATTTAGGCTGCTGTTTGAGCCAATCGATTAACTCCGGCAGGGAGTGTGATTGCGGGTTGGTTGCAGCGGCAAATAGCCGCATCAGGGGGCATTCTAGTAAATCGACGGCGGTGTAACCAAACATCTCAATTAGGGCGGGATTGACGGTTTCAATTTGACCCGATCGATCTAAAATCAGCACCCCATCGATAATATCGGTAGTCAGGGTATCGAGCAGACTATCACGAGTTTGAATTTGGGCTTCGCGTTGGCGCAATTCTCGCTCCAATAGTTGAAATAGATAAATCCCGCCAACAGTAGACACAATCCCCGTAACTGTAAATAGTTGTTGGAGGGATTCAATTAGAGATTGGAGGTCAGTGAGATCGCTGCGATCGCGATCGAGAGCGATTCGATCGATCGCCTGGGCGGCATTAATTTCTTGGCGCAGGGCATCCATTTCTTGCTTACCTTGCTTCAATACTTGCGCTCGATCTAGATCTAAAGATCCAGTTTGTAATGCTGCTATCGATTTTTGGATCGCTTGAATTCTCGATTGAATTAGTTCTAATTGAGCTAATTTTTTGGGGTCACTGCCGATCGATTGCTTTAGATTTGCTAGGGCAATAGGTAGAGTTTTTTGAGATATTTTTTCGGGTTCTAAAAATTCTGGATCGCCAGAAACTAGGTATCCGCGTACCCCAGTCTCCGCATTGAGCATCACGACTAGTAACTCTCTAGTATTGGCGATCCGTTCCTGACTGCTATCGATTTTTGTCCTGATTTCTACAGCCTCTGCTCGTGACCACAGCCAAGTTCCCAGTGTTGCTAATAAGCACAGGGCAGGAATAGTGACGATCGCAGCTCCCCGATAAGAAAGAGATATTCGCGACCAATAAATTGACAATCGAGTTTTTCCAAACATTAAAATCTATGCTAACTTGGCATAGCTGTTTTGAGCCAGGTCAAACAGAACCATCACACAAGTTCGCATTCATCACCAAATTTCACCATCTTCGTTTTCGACAATCTTCTCAATCGGAGCCAACCAAATTCCAGTATTTTCAGTATAATCCCCAGCATAGAAAGTGTGAAATATCTCAAAAATTCGATCGCGACTCTAGCCTTTAGGTATGCCTGAGCTATCATCAGCGATCGCCAATAAATCCCGATCCACAGTAGACTCACCCGATCGACTACTAGGCGGCAATTGGCATTTTCTGGTACCCATTGCGCGAGAATTTTTCCGCTAGAACGGCTTGATAGACCGCTTCATAGCCATTGGTCATAGTATCTACCCCAAAGTTATGCTCGACATATTCCCGACAAGCCGAGCGAGAAATCGATGAAACTTGACTGACAGCGGCGATACATTCAGCCACATTATTACAGATAAAGCCATTGTACCCATGCGCGAGGATTTCTGGTACCGCTCCCAGTCCCATCGCGATTACAGGTGTCCCCGCCGCCATTGATTCGATCGTTACTAGCCCAAATGGTTCGCGCCATTGAATCGGAAATAAAGTAGCGATCGCCCGCCCCATCAGGTTATTCTTCATATTGTGGTCGGCTTCACCCAGGAACTGAATAAACTCGCCGTCGATTAGTGGTTTGACTTCCCGCTCATAGAACTCCAGATCCACCGGATCGACTTTCCCAGCCATTTTCAGCGGAATACCTGTGGCTTTGGCTATTTCGATCGCTTGGATGGGGCCTTTTTCCGGCGATATCCGTCCCAGAAAGGCGAGATAGGCGGGTGCATCGGGGGTCGGGAAAAACTTGTGACTAGCCACATTGATGCTATTGTAGACCGTCGCCACGCAGTTTAGCCCCAGTTGTGGCTCCCGTTGCGCGTCGGAAATGCTCACATAAGGTTGAGCTTTGGCATAGCCGTAGATCTTTTGATTGTCAGGGGTGAAAATACCGTGCAGGGTATGTACTGTTGGTGTTTTAGTCAGTCTGGTATAGGGCAGAGCCGAGCACCCAATGTGGGAATGGATCAGATCGAATTCTCCGGCTCGTTCGTAGACTTGAGCCAACTGGAGCATTTCATAAATCCCGCACTCGCTCACATTTGGATCGAGCCGGAGGGCTTGGGGGTGAACTGCTGACAATTTGGCGCGGGTAATTGAGTCCCCCGAAGCAAACAAAGTTACTTCATGACCACGATTGACTAATTCGTCAGTCAGTAAACCGACGATTAATTCAATTCCACCATAGGCTGGTGGTGGAACGCGCTCCCATAATGGTGCAATCTGAGCAATACGCATAATCGGACTCCTAACTTAGCTGTTGTTGATGACTGCACAAAATAACTATTTCAATCTAATTATCTAGCTCCAGAACGGCTAAGTCTTCTACCAGAAGAGGTATCTTTGAGATTGCGATGATATATTGGGTGTCCCTAGTCATAGATTAAAATCTCCTCCTTTTGATAGATGCCCAAACAGCAAATAGTAACTATGAATCCATCTATTTGCTGATTTGTTCATGAAACATCTGGTATATAATTTTTAGCATAACTTAAGAATTGCAAATCGAAATTATTACTACTTCAGTGTAATTAGCTTAATTAAATTTTCAGGAGAAAATCGTGTTAGATATCGACGAAATGGGACAAGATGAAATCCATGAATTGCTACACAAGGTAGGGTATGGTCATCTAGGCTTTATCCACGAGGGTAAACCTTGTGTCATGCCGATGCATTATTATCTCGAAGATACCAATATCTACCTATTTACAACCGTTGGCATGAAGACTCACGACATCGACGCAGATCCCGATGTTTGTTTGCAAGTTGAAGAATTACATGGTGCCGAACATTGGCGGAGTGCGATTGTGATGGGTCAAGCCAAACACGTTACAGAGCAGCCAGAAATAGCAAGAGTAATGACACTCGTCAAACAGCGTGACGCTAATCTTTCTCCAGCAATTAATCGAACTTGGACGGATTCATGGGGACGTGCGGAAGTTATTTCGATTTACAAGATTGAATCGGGAGAAATGAGTGGACGCACGACTGATGGTGCTAGCAGTCGTAAATAACATTGAGCCATCAAAAAATAGCTAAATAGACCTCTTGCGTGAATCCAGAATTGCTCATACTTTGACCAGTTAATTAAAATCTAAAAGTCGTATTGCCAACAACTAACAACTAGTAACTAACAACTAAAACACTGTGATTTTATATTCGCGCAAGAGGTCTAATGTTTACCCTGCGCCGTTAGCAATAGCGTCTGCTCTGGCAGATGACGCTATTGCTCCGAGGAATTTCTTTATGCAACCAGATTACTTAATTATCGGCAGTGGTTTATCAGCGTTGACAATTCAGTCGATTTTGGAGGTTCGGGATGAATGCTAAACTAGGCTGTCAAGATCGATCGAAATAAGTAATTATGTCCCAACTTAAAGCAGTAATCTTTGGCGCGATTGGCACGATCGCCGAAACATCAGATCTCCAGCGTCAGGCATTCAATCTGGCATTTGCTGAGGCTGGACTCGATTGGAACTGGGATGCCCAAACCTACGGCGATCTACTGAAAATAAATGGTGGTCAAAATCGGATCTGTGCCTATCGCGACCTCTTTGAGGGAGCCACTGCTGTCGCAAGTCCACTTCGCACTGGCATTACAGATTTCCAGATTGCTGCACTCCATCAAGCCAAAACAAAGCACTATGTTTCCCTGCTAGAAAATATCCCCTTACATCCGCGCACGGGGGTAGTCGAACTAATTGAAGCATGTAGACAGGCAGGCATTCAAGTCGCATTCTGTACCTCGACGACGATCGAGAACGTCAGTGGGATCGGGGCGGCATTATCCGGCTTATTACCATTCGATCGATTCGCCACGATCGTCACTAACGATCGAGTTAGGCGACCAAAACCAGCTCCAGATGCGTATATATATTGCCTCCAGCAGCTCGGTTTGACCGCTGATGAGGCGATCGCGATCGAAGACACTTCCGCTAGCCTTGCTGCCGCTACAGCCGCTGGTATCACTACGATCGCCACTCCTGGCGCAACCACCTTAGACCAAGATTTTGGAGCTGCCGATTTGGTTGTCCCAGATCTGTCGGGCATCACAATCGATCGATTGTCAGCACTACTCCAGGCACGGCGGCTCACCACAAGTTCTAGTCAGCGAGTCGATCTATTATCGTAATCGTCAATCTCACATTTTGCACCATTATAAAATATTAGTACTAAGCGTAGATCCAGGGCGGGCACAAGACCACGCCCCTACAATTAACCTGTAGGGGTGCCCTTCATGGGTACCCTAGATCTGCGCTTAGTACTAGTCGATGTGTACTAGTATAAGATGTGAGCAATCATGGTTGTAAATTCAAAATAGCAATAGTTATAGGCACAGAAAACATGAATTTTCGAGCACTTTCACCTTTTGGGGTTGAGGCTGATGGAATCGATATCACCGATCTTCAAGATTCAGAGATCGTCAATCTCAAACAAACACTGGCAAACAACGGATTTGTCGTCTTTCGCAAACAGTCAGCCAGCGATGCAGATTTTGTAACTTTTCTGGCTCGATTAGGCTCGTTGACTTTTACGATCGGTGAAATACCCGTCTCCCATCAACCCGATCTCAATATTGTCAGCAATATTGGTCGGACTAAACCACCGCGAAGCGTCTTTCATACAGATACTAGCTACGTCGCCAGCCCCCCTGCCTTTACAGGCTTACGGGCAGTAAGTGTACCGACACCAGATGGCGGCACCTTCTTTTTTTCAGACCAATACCGTGCCTACGACACATTGCCCAGCTCGGTCAAACAGCAGCTTGCAAATGCTCAAGTGCTGCATTTGGTATCGGGTCTGACCTTAGCCGCAGATGTCGAAAGCCAATGCTGGCATCCCTTATTCAAGCGACATCCGATTTCTGGTCGGTTAGCACTATTCTTATCCACACCAGAACGCTGTCAGGAGATTTCAGGTATTGCACCCACAGCCGTGGGGCGGATCATTCGACTACTGTACCAGCATTCTATTCGTCACCATCGGTTGTATCGTCATCAGTGGCAGCCGGATGATATTTTGGTCTGGGACAATCGGTGTACACTGCATCGAGCCGATGAAGCCCAATTTAGCGGCGATTGGGCAACGTCTCCACTTCGCGATCGTGTATTACATCGTGGACTGGTGCTGGCATAACGATCGGTTTCACCAAACATCGAAATTCGCAGATCTATCGATCGGTATAAATGACAGTTTCAAAATATCTACCTATAGGTTGATTTATCTCAGCCTAGCAACTGGTATGTTTAGGTGGTAGCAACAGGAAACTCCAATTGAACGACCACTCATTTGCATTTTATGGATTTGCCTTCTTTGGCATCATTCTCGCCAGATATTTTATCTTAGCGGGGGGAATGCACCTGTTTTTGTACGGAATATGCGATGGCCTTTGGCCTGCCTTCAGCAATTGGCAGCGGCAGCCAGCTAGGGAAGCTGAAATCGTTGGCGTAGCCTCTCCTTTGGAGAATCGGCGGAAATTACCACCGCCGTGGAAATCAATTCGACGGGATATCAAACTCTCAGTGCTGTCCTCGATCGTTTTTGCACTTGCAGCAGCGACGATCGTTTCTGCTTATGAATTAGGCATCACCCGCCTGTATGCAGATGTCGATCGATATCCGCTGTGGTATCTAGCCGTTAGCTATGTTTTGGCGATCGTCCTCCAAGATACCTATTTTTACTTTTTACATCGTTTATTTCATCACCCGTTGCTATTTCGCTGGTGGCATCAAGGACATCATCAGTCGCATCATCCGACACCCTGGACATCATTTGCCTTCGATCCTCCAGAAGCGATCGTTCAATCCCTATTTTTAGTCGCAATTGTCTTTATCATTCCCCTCCACTTTATTACTGTTATTGCCATCCTGATTACGATGACAGTCTGGGCAGTAGTCAATCATTTAGGGATCGAAAGATTACCGCTTAATTTTCCCCACCACTGGTGTAGCCGCTGGTTTACAGGGCCAGCTCATCACGCTGTCCATCACCGTCGCTATGCATTACACTACGGCTTATATTTTACCTTTTGGGACAAGCAGCTTGGTACCCAATCACCCGATCGCGATCGAGAGTTTGCTGATGTTCCTCACTGAGATCGATGTCGATCGTCGCGCAGTTTGATGCTCAGTTATTTTTATTATTAGCCTGACGAATCACAAAATAACTAATTGACAGAGAGAATACAGCAATAGCCATCGCAATTAAATCGTTACTATCTTTTTTTTCCAAATCTAGGATAATAATTTTCCTGGATACTGCGATCAGAGAAGTAACTATTACTAGTTCGACTTGGACAACATGTTTTTTTAGATAAGCAGTAATGTTTTCTAGAATTTCTAAGGCAATTAAAACATTTAGAAATAGTCCAAATAGTTGAAATAGTTCTGAGTTGAAATTAGTCTTGTCGGGCTGCTCGAATGTCGATGTCAATATTTCCAACAGGGAATAGCTTAACTGAAAAATAGCTACAAATGTGACTATTATCATCCCGATCGATAGGATCTTCGATACCCAACCTTCAATAATTTCTAAGTTATGTAAGAATTTTGCATCTTCAGCTATTAGAGATTTTAGATATTTTAATATTCTAACAATTCGCATAATCCTTGGGAAGCTTAAATAATCAATATTATCGATCGATAATTAATATTAACAGTTAATAGCGACAACAATTAATCATTGTGCGTATGCGACTAGGGTTTTAAATTAGAGATCCTCAATAGTCAGGGGATTTCGATCGATCGATCCATTCAGGTAATTCTTGCACATAAATAATCGCTGGCGAAGCCTGCCGTAACAACCGGAAACTATCACGATCGATCGAGTGTCAGAGTAACCATACCTCGAAACTCCTGTGGTGAAAGATATGTGTTCAGCTCGATTTCAGCATTCAAAGTCTAGACTGTGGCTGGCTGTGGTTTGTGCGAGTTTGTCGATTGGTAGCGCGATCGCTAGTACCACCAATATTCCTGCCATGAGCCAACCACCGAGCCGCCCCAGTCAGGCAAATCAAGCTCCTGCACCTGCGGTAATTCAGTCGATTCGTCAGGCGGTCAAAAAGCAGTTTGGAGTAGCTCAGGTGGCGGTGGTGAGCGCGACGGAACAAAACTGGCCGGATGGCTGTTTGGGATTGGCTAAAGCTGAGGAAATTTGCACGATGGCTGTCGTGAGTGGTTGGCGGGTTGAGGTGAGTGACAAGCTTCAAACCTGGTATTATCGTACCGATCGCACGGGCAAGACGCTCCGGCTCGAAAATCCCGATCGCAGTGTGCTACCCCAACCAGTTGCTAGTAAGTTGATTCAACAGGTGGCAAAGAACACGAACATTCCAGCGGGAAAGCTGCGAATTACTGAAGTTAAAACCAGAACTTATGATGGTTGTCTGGGCATCTATCGCCCCGCTCAAGCCTGTACTAAAATTGCGATTTCTGGCTGGCAAGCGATTGTGACTAGTCCAGAGCGTACCTATATTTATCATCTCAGTCAGAACGCCGATCGGATCGTTCAAAATGCTACCGCTAGTGGTGCAAAACGGAAAATCAATGTTTCGTTTGAAACCTTTGGAACGATCGCACCCCTAACTGCTAACGAAGTTTTTAGCAGCAGTACATCCGGCGATCTGACAGGTAGAATGAGTAGAATTGTGCTCACTCAAGATGGCAAAATTACCAGCTATCAATCTTCCCCTACTGCCAGATTCGCGCCCGTAGTGATTAAAACATTATCACTCGATCGATTGAATGCCTTCAAAAAAACGTTAGATAATCGGCAATTTACAAACCTAAATGGTTTAATCTATCTGACAAGTGCTGCACTTGCTGACTATCCCACGACGACTTACCAAAGCCAATCTGGTGGGACACAATTTATCGATCTAGAAAAACAGAGTCTACCAAAATCGCTTCAACAATCGATCGCAAGTTGGGAATCTTTAGTGGCTCCGGTTAAGTAACTCGATCATTTTTATCGAGTTGCCAATAACTGGACTCCTTCTATAATCAGGATTGCCGCCCAGACAAAAATTGCGACTCCTGCGGCGGCAGCGGCGATATCCTTAATTGTGCCAATCTGCGGATTTTGTTGTGGTTCTACAAAATCGCAGAGGATTTCGATCGCACTATTAAATAGTTCAGCAAATAGCATCATGCCAGTTGCTAATAGAATAATGCTCAGATCGACCCATCGATACAGTACACAGGCGATGATTAAAATTGGGATTGACAACACCAGTTTATAGGCAACACTAAAATCTGTAATTACGGCAGAATTTAGTCCTTTTAGCACAACTTTGATTTTCTTGACGGGATCATAACCAGGGGTACTGTATTTCCTCGACATGTCTAAACACCCTTCAATAAATATTTTTGTTAGGATCGACAGTAGTTGGTTAGCTATTCTGTCAATCCTAACAAGGATAATTCATCTATGCCTGTACGGGCTGAATCGATCGCATAAATTTTTGGAGGTGGCGACTTTCCAATTCTATGACTCGCCGAGCAAAATCAGGATCGCGATCGAGCAAGTCGTCAAAAGCTGCCACTGGAACTGCTAAAATTCTGGTAATTTCACGATCGGCGACGATCGTATTTTTAGAGTCACTGTTTGCCAGAATTTCTAGTTCATCTAGAGTTTGACCTGGATGAATTTTCTCTATTTTCACCTGCTCATTGTCCAAGCAAAAATGAATATTAGCACCACCTTCAATCAGCAGCAGTAGCTCTCTACAGGTATCACCTGCTTCGGTAATCACGCCATCGATCGTAAAGGTTCTCACTTCCGATCGATCGGCTAGAGCAATTAGGATTTCACTATTTAGGCGATGGAAAAAATCACTGTTGAATAAATGCACCACTTTTTCTAGTAAGGGAAATGAAATTAGCGGCGGACAATTATTTGTTGCCAATTGAATGGTTTGAGCTGTTGTTTGCAGTAGTGGTGAGTTAGATGTGTGGGGATGATTATGGACGAGCGATTGGCTACGATCGAGATCGAGTTGGGCGATGATATATAGACATGCTGCTTGAATAATGGGATTGCGATCGTCAAGTAGCAGATCTAACGAATTGAATATTTCGGACGTTGGATAGTCTAGAGAGTAGGAAACAGACTGTCCTTCTAGTGGATTTAGAAGCTTTAGAAGCTCTGGCTGAAGACGATCTTGCCAGGAGTTAGATTCTAAAATTTCGATTAATGCTAATGGGGATAGCTTGCCTAGCTCTGTAGCAATCTCTATTGCGACAGGAGCAGTTTGAATCGGTTCAATTATCTCCAAAATTGTGCGGACAATTAGTTCCTTTTTGTGAGAGATACTATTCCATAACAGCATTAATACAGCCTGATGCTCTTGGAGGATTGGCTGATGGAGTGCGCGGTAAGATGAGATTAAATCTGGTAGTTGAGCGAGCAAAAATTCGGCTCGACGGAGATTGCCAGCTTCAGGGGCAATACCATCTAAGATCCAAGCCTCTTCTTGAGGTACGATTGAATATTGACGACGTAAAGCACTAATTTCGGGTGAATCTCGAACGATTGCTGAATTACTATTACTGTCTTTGTGTTGCTGGAGCCGCATCAATCGCTCTAGAGATTTGCGATAACCTGTTAAGCGAATTTGATTTTCTAAACTACGTTTGAGATCGGGGTTGAGCAATTCTGGATCTTCAATTCCTAGTTCTTCTAATACTTCCCGATGTTCGTCAGCAGTGATACCCAGTTCATTACGCAGTTGTTGCAAGATTTCTAAGCTACTAGAGTAGTTAGCATACCCTTCTTCTAATGCTTCGCGTAGGACTCCCTTATAAGCTGTATGTCGCTTTTCTCGTGTAAATCCAGGTAAGACTTTTGCCAGAATATAAACTTCATGAGTATTGAGATCGCTCAAAGTTCGACCCTCGAAAAATTGGGAAATATTGAGCTGCAATTTTTCCAACTGCTTGCGAAACCGACTGACTAAATTCTCTCGTGAGTATAGATCGAAGCTGCGGTGCCAAGTTTTGTAAACCCATAGTGTACTGAGTAATACTAAACTCAGTTCATAAATAAATTGAACTGAGATCGGCATCAGTTGAACTAAGGGACGACCACCAAAGATAAAAAAGAAATTAAAAATGATGAATGTAGAGATCGTAAAGATTCTGTGTCTAATCAGATCGGGAGTAAGCTTGAGTTCTCGTTCGCGACTATAGACTTTTACTCTATTTTCAATCCATTTGCCCAACCAATATCCGATTGCTGTAAAGCTACCCAAGGTGAGCGGTACAGCGACTATTTTAGGGACATTAATCGGTTGCTCAAACAGATAAAACCCAGGACTTAATAGTGATGCTAGTTGGTCTGGTTGCCGTGCCCAGGCACCAGAAATATAGTAGTCCCAACTACCTGCATATAAATAGTAATAACTAAAATAACCTACGACCAAACCGATATAACTGTAGCGCAAAAAGACTGTTTCAGGCTTATTTAAACCGTCCCAATACGATCGCTCGGAATCGATATCGATGCAGGGTTTCTGACAGACAACACAAGCACTTTGCTCTGAGCCATCGGGTAAGATCGTTCGACACATTGACTGGGTAATCGATCGTTCGCTCGTATGAGCACTGCTAGCTAAAAGACCCCCAGGTTCGCTGTAGATCCGCTGGACGGGAGCCATCGGGCAGAAGTAATTGCACCAAGATTTCCCCCCGTATAAATAGCCGACAGCGACTGCTGTGACGATCGTAAATAGTAGCCATAATGCCAGGATTGTTCGATCGGCATTAAAGAACAAAATTCGTCCGCACAATCCCATAAATAGCCAGCCAAATTGGAGGTAAGGATAATTTACTCCCAACCAAGATTCAGCCCTTACTTTCGCAAGTTCGTACCTAACTTTTCCCGTAGTTGCATTTTCGCGTTTAAATTGTCTTTGCCAACCCAATGCACGGGGAATTTGGGAGAGGAAAGATAGCGGACAAATTCGCCGCCAAACTTCATGTCCAAATACCAGCAGGATAAAGATGCCTCCAGGTACAATTGCGCCCCAAAATAAAGTAGCAGCTAATGGATACGGCTGTTCGACCAAGCACTTGCCTTGCACTGAAATACAACTGTCAGTAAGCCTTAATGGACTCCAAGGATGATTTGGTATGGTCAATTCTGGAGTCCAAGGATCGTAAAACAACGAGGCAATCATTGCCAGCCATGCGATCGTCAGCACCCAGCGTACAACGTGCATTCGTCGCTCAGACAACTGTGAAAACATATATAAAACCCTAGCTAAATAAAGTTCTAAGCTGTTAGTCATTTAATTTACATATCTCAGCCCCGCGCCCCGCTTTCAAAAGATCTAGTATGTGATTTAAATGTAAGGGCAGCTTATTGCCGATCTCAAGGAATCCGCTTTCAGGGTAGGGATTTAAGCCCCCATCCTAAAAACCCAATTATCAATTATCAATTATTAACTATCAACTATCTAATTACTCATCGTCGTGAGCATAGCGGTTGTAGAGGAAATCAAGGGCGTAGTTACGGACTTGATAGTATTCGGGCATTTCCATCATTCTAGATCGATCGCGGGGGCGACTGAAGGGGATGGTGAGTACTTCACCGATTTTGGCAGCGGGGCCATTGGTCATCATCACGAGTTTGTCGGCGAGGAATAAGGCTTCGTCGATATCGTGGGTGATCATCAGCACGGTGCAGCGATTTTGATTCCAGATTTTGAGTAGTTCTTCTTGCAATTCTTCCTTGGTGATGGCATCTAGTGCGCCGAATGGTTCGTCGAGGATCAGGACTTCGGGACGGATCGACAAGGCGCGGGCAATAGCAACGCGCTGTTTCATCCCGCCGGAAATTTGACCTGGGAGCTTATCTGCGGCTTCGGTGAGTCCAACCATTGCTAGGTGCGATCGCACGATGTCGTCTTTCTCGTTTTTTGCCATGTCGGGGTTGACAGAGTTGACGGCGAGGTAGATGTTTTCGTAGGCGGTGAGCCAGGGCAGGAGGGCATAGCCTTGAAATACTACCATCCGATCGGGGCCTGGTTTACCGATCGGTTTGCCTTTTAGTAGTACTTGCCCTGAGGATGGTTGGGAAAAGCCGCTGACCATATTCAGGAGGGTGGATTTACCGCAGCCAGAATGACCGATCAGGCAGATGAATTCGCCCTGCTGGACGGTGAGATTTACGTTATCAAGGACGACGTATTCACCAGCAGGGGTAGGGTAAACTTTTGATGCTCGATCGATTACGAGGAAGTCTTTGACTGGCATGGGTTTTAGTTAATGAAGTGTGTTTTGTTAAGTTACGGGCGGGGTTGTACACACAAGTCGGGTAGAGGTCTACGCAGACCTCTACCCCCCCAACCCCCCTTATAAAGGGGGGACAATTCCTGGCTCCCTCCCCTTATAAAGGGGAGGCTTTCTTGCTCCCTCCCCTTTATAAGGGGAGGGCTGGGGTGGGGTAGAGATCCATGCAGCAACTCAAATAGACTTGTGAAGCCCGATGTTTCAGGCAATTATCTATTTATTCAACTTCTGCCAGATAAATCGATTTCTGCCATGTAGATGTCGTGTTTGATGGCGAAGTGATTGAGATAGTCGATCGGATCGTCAGCGGTAAATTTGATGCCGTCGAAGAGTTCGATGGTGCGGCGAGTATAACTGGTGCTGTCTGAGAGTCCCAATTCACGGGCGGCGGTGCTGAATACACCAACCTTGGCTACTCGTTCGAGAATTTCGACCCAGTTGCGGGGGAATGGGACATCGCCCCAACGAGCCATTTGAGTCAGGAGCCAGAGGTGTTCGGTGCGGCTGGGGCGGTTTGCTCCTTCCTCGAAGAAGAGGGGGTGGGAAATATCGCGCTGACTTTTGGTCACACCGCAAGCGATCTGTTGGGAGTCGCTGAGGTAGATGTAGTCATGATCCATCGCCAGATATTCAGGTCGGGCAAGGATTTCGCGGATTTCATCTTGGTTGGCTGGCTCAGAGCAGAATTTGCAAGCTTCGAGTAAGGCTTTAACTAGGGCAATGTGGGTGTTTGGATAGGCTAGTGCCCAATCTTCCCGCACTCCTAGTACCTTGCCAGGGTGTCCATTCCAGATGTCTAAGTCGGTGGCGATTTCATAGCCAATCTCGTCGATTGCGGCGCGGGTTGCCCAGGGTTCGCCGATCGAATAACCGTCGATACTCCCCTTCTTTAGTCCCGCAATCATCTGGGCTGGGGGTAAGGTCAGGATTTCGACATCTTTTTGGGGGTCGATGCCTTCTGATGCCAACCAATAGCGGAGCAAGAGATTATGGCTAGAAGCAGGGTGAACTACTCCGAAAATATGTTGACGATTGCTAGGACTTAACAAGAAGCGTCTGAGATCGGCGAGAGTGCGAATCCCTTGGTCGGCAAAGCGTTTATCGATCGTAATCGCATTCCCATTGCGGCTGATCGTCAGGGCACTGACAACGGGAATCGATTTGTTACCCATCCCGCCAACTGTCATCCAAATTGGCATTCCTGACGGCATCAGGGCAGCATCCAGATATTTGTCAGCGATGCCGTCTTGAACACCGCGCCAGCTCGACTCACGCACGAGGTTGACTTCATCCAAGCCATGATGGGCGAAGAAGCCTTTCTCCTTGGCGATCGCGATCGGCGCACAGGCGGTCAAGGGGACGAAGCCGATATCCAGATTGACTTTCTCTAATCCATGACGGGCGACGACAGTTTGTTTGCGACCACGAATTTTCTTGATCTGCTTCTGCTGGTTGAGGAAGTAAATAATCTCACTACGATAGCTGTAATAGTGGGGATGATTGACAGCTTCCATCCGCTTGCGAGGTCGCTCGATATCCACAGTCATGATTTGACCAATTTTGGATTCTGGCCCATTGGTGAGCATGACGATCCGATCGGACAATAATAAGGCTTCATCCACATCGTGAGTGACCATAATCGCTGTCACATGATTTTCGTCACAGATTCTCATCAACTGCTCTTGCAGTCCACCCCGTGTCAAAGCATCCAGTGCGCCGAAGGGTTCGTCTAGCAGTAATAATTTCGGCTTGGTTGCCAGAGCGCGGGCGATCGCCACCCGCTGGCGCATCCCCCCAGATAATTGGTCGGGATTCTTATCAGCAGCAGCACGTAAGCCCACCATATCGATATGCTCCTCGACAATCGCCGATCGTTCGGCGGCAGGTAAACCACTCATAACGCTATTTACTGCCAAGGCAATATTTTGACGGACAGTGAGCCAAGGCAGGAGCGAGTAGTTTTGGAATACTACCATTCGATCGGGACCAGGACGCAGAATCTGTTCGCCTTGCAGCATTACTAGTCCTTCGGTAGGTAGATCTAAGCCAGCTACCATATTCAGCAGCGTGGATTTACCGCAACCAGAGTGTCCAATCAAGGAGATAAATTCACCTTTTTTAATGCTGAGATCGATGCCTTTGAGGGCGATGTATTCTTCCCCATTGGGGAGGGGAAAGGTTTTTTCGAGATTCTCTACAGTTACAAAAGTCATAGGAGTTGGGAGTTGGGAGTTGGGAGACTGGGAGACGAGGAAAGGGGAAAGGGGAAGGGGGAAATAGCCTAGTACCGATAACTTAATCCTGCAAATCCCCAAATCCTGTAAATCCTGGTTGCTATTGTGGTTTGCTGTATGGAAGAATTTTGCCTTGAACCCAGACCATAAAAACATCCAAGCCCCAACCGACTAAACCGATGTAGACTAGAGCGACGATAATTTCACTGACTTGTCCGTTTTGATAGGAATTCCAGATGAAGAAACCGATGCCAGTTACACCAGTCATCACGATCTCAGCGGCGATAATTGCCAGCCAAGCTAGTCCGATCGCAATCCGTAAGCCTGTGAAAATGTACGGCAAGGCTGAGGGAAACAGAATTTTGAAAAAGTACTCCTGACGCGATAGCTGGAGCACCTGAGCGACGTTGTTATAGTCCTGGGGAATCTGGCGCACACCGACAGCGGTATTAATCAGGATCGGCCACACAGCGGTAATGAAGATTACAAATAGAGCAGCGGGTTGGCTCTGTTGCAATGCTGCGAGCGCGATCGGTACCCAAGCCAATGGTGGAACTGTCCGCAGGATATTGAATACTGGATCTAACCCCTTGCGAACGCGCTCATTTAGCCCGACAATGATGCCTAAACTAATCCCGACAACTGCGGCGATGCTATATCCGATCGCTACCCGCTGCAAACTGGCTAAAACCTGCAATCCTAGCCCCACATCTGTACCACCGCGATTGAAGAAGGGATATAGAATTAAATCTCTTGCCTCGGTAACAACTTTAATTGGCCCTGGAAGTCTGTTCCCACCGATCGCTGATAAAATTTCCCAGACAATTAATAAAATCACCATTGCCACCACCGGAGTCAAAATATCATCCAGTAGAGCTTTCTGTTTTTTATTCAGGTTTTTTAAACCTGCTGGTTGAGCGGGCTTCTTAATGCCCGATTGTCTATTTACATTTGCCATAATTTTTTATTCCTAAATTATTAATTAATTTCCGATTGTTCTCTCTAAGCTTGCCATTATGAAGGGCAGGGCTTTTCCGGTTCCCTCCCCTTTATAAGGGGAGGGCTGGGGTGGGGTAAAGATCTACGCTGCTTCTCAAAGGCGATAGGCAGGTTCCAGATTAAACCTTCTTAATCTTCAAGCTATCCAAATAAGCCTGCGGCTTTTCCGGATCGAACTTCACTCCATCAAAAAACTCCTCCACCCCGCGCGAAGTACTTGTCGGAATATCCGCCGCAGGGATACCTAGCGATATAGCCGCCTTTTTCCATAGATCCTCGCGATTGACTCCATCGATGAGTGTCTTTGCATTGGCTAGCGTCTCCTTGGGTAAAAAGCCCCAGCGCACACTTTCAGTCAGGAACCATAAATCGTGGCTCTTGTAGGGATAAGAAACACTCCCCTTCGAGTCTTTCCAATAGAGAACAGCCAGGGACTTGTCATCCACCTTCCGTTCGCCCAGTTCATATTTACCCATCAGTGGTCCTAGTATTACGGCTTCTGGCACCCCGAAGTATTCCCGTGCGGACAGAATGGTAGCTAACTCTTTGCGGTTATCAAAGTTATCGCACCACTGTTGCGCTTCCATGATCCCCTTGAGAATTGCTTGGGTGGCGAGGGGGTTTTTGTCTACCCAGTCTTTTCGTATTCCCAGATATTCTTCTGGATGTGCTTTCCAGATTTCGGCTGTCAAGACAGGAGTGAATCCAAATCCTTCAGAGACAATCCGATTCGGCCACGGATCTCCAGTACTAAAGGCATCCATCGCGCCCCGCTTCATATCGGCGACAGTTTGAGCCGTCGGTACAGTCAGTAAGTCCACATCCGTTTCTGGATTGATACCACCTGCGGCTAACCAATACCGAATCCAGAATTCCTGGTTAGCTTTGGGGAAAGTATACGCCGCTTTGAACTTTTTACCGCTACTTGCCAGCTCTTTCAAGTAGCTAGCACCTTTACCAGTTAGATTGACACCCAAGCCCTTGCCTTTGTGCTTGGAGGCAAGCGCGATCGCATTACCCTGAGTGTTCAACTGGCAGAGGATATACATCGGCACCTTGGCTTTGTCTGTAATAATCCCCTCAGAAATCAGATAAGGCATTGGCATCTGCCACTGACTACCATCCAAGCCGCCACCAGCGGAACCAATTTTGATGTTGTCCCTAGCCGAACCCCAGTTGGCTTGTTTCTCGATCTTGATCTCAGTCATCCCATGCTTGGCAAAGAAGCCTTTGGTAAGTGCCACGATTAGCGGTGCAGCTTCGACGATCGGTAGATAGCCGATTTTTGCTGTTTTTACTTCTGGTTCCTCTCCAGGCTTAACCGCCGATGCGACGGGAGCAGCCGGACTACCAGTTGTTCCTGGTGCTCCTGATTGCGATGATGGGCCTGGTGGATTGCCAAAGCAGCCTTTGAGTAAGGGGACAGTAGCGAGAACGCCTGCGGTGGCAATGAAGTGCCGACGAGAAAAACGAGCCATGATGTCTATTCCTGGTATTTGATGATTATTGAGGCTTTCTATGAAAAACTTGCTTTGCCGTTAAAAAAATTATGGCTTAATTGATAAGCTGCCGATAGATAAATTCAATGAGTTACTATGAAAATTTGTTAAGCTGAGTATTAACCTCCAATTATATTTAGGCAAATTCAAGGACTTGATTTACGCTATGTCCTGATGATACTAGCAAATAGCCATAGTGAAAAGCATAAATTATTTATTGCAACCATAGGTTTTATCAATCTAACTAATTGGCATTTAGCCGATCGATCCCAGCACAAAGGGGTCACTTTCGATCTACAGTGATAATAAATATCTATCAAGTTCGGCAAAAATCATGAAACAAGCGACGCTACATCAACTACAAATACTGGAAGCGATCGCCAGACACGGCAGTTTTACCCGCGCCGCCGAAGAACTCGAACTAACTCAGCCGACAGTTTCCCAACAGATCAAGCGGCTGACCCAGACAATTGGGATGCCGCTGTTCGAGCAACTTGGCAAGCAAATCTATCTGACGGCAGCGGGTCAGGAAGTCTTGGGCGCGAGTGCGATTATTTCGGAAAAGTTTGCCGAGCTAGAAATTGCCATTGATGAACTCAAAGGGTTAAAGCAAGGACGAATCAATTTAGTTGCTAGTACCACTGCTAAATATTTTGTGCCTCGGCTGCTAGGTACCTTTCGGCGCAAACATCCTGAGATCGAACTAGCCCTACACATTACCAATCAAGAAGGTGTCCTCGCTAGATTAGCTAGGAATCAAGACGATCTCTACTTCACAGGCAGACCACCCAGTGACTTGGACATCGAGCTGCGACCAATTCTCGCAAATCCCCTAGTGGTGGTTGCCCCTTCAAATCATCCATTGGCGGGGAAGTCCAATATCGCTCTCAAGGAGCTAACGACGGAACCCTTTATCTTTCGCGAAGCAGGTTCGGGGACGCGCCTAGTGGTCGAGCACTTCCTCGCCGAAAATCGCGTGACGGTGGATGTGGTGATCGAACTCAGTAGTAATGAAGCGATCAAACAAGCCATTGCCGGAGGTCTGGGTCTTTCTGTCCTATCCCAACATTCCCTCGATTTAGAGAACCAAAATGGACTGCTGACCATTCTCGATGTCGCAGGTTTTCCGATTCAACGTCATTGGTATGTGATTTATCCCACAGGGAAACAGCTATCGGTTGCAGCACAAACTTTCTTGGATTTCTCGATCGCCGAAGGCAAACAAATTATCGAACAGTTCAGTGCCGATTTGATTCCGCGCTGGGGTTACTAATATCGATCGAATTCCCAATTCCTTCATAACTTGTGACCTGATTACTGAACCGATCGTGTAAGATTGGTACAACATAACTATCATTTACTAGTCAGTGTCCAGCAAACAACCTCCAACTCTCAAACAGTGGTTAAAGATTGGCTCTATTGCCTTTGGAGTGAGCTGTGTCTGTACTTTACCATTCACGCTCAATCTAGGTCAGTCGGCACTGATTGGTTTGGCGACGATGCCAGGATTAGCCGCTGGCACAATGCTCAGAGCTGTTTATCACCGCCAGGGAAGGCGACGGGGACGAGGAAAGCCCCGCTTACGGGAGTTGCAGCACCAAAGCGCAACCATAAATGAACAGTTGCAATTTAGACACAAAGATCGCCAAGAGATCGAGCTGAGGATATCTCAGCTACACGATCTAGCAGCTAACTTGACGGATCGAATCGATCGAGACAACGATCGACACCAGCAACTAGAGCAACAACTTGCGACTCTAACTCTCTACTGTCAGACCCAAGAAAATATTGCAGCTAATTTAGAACACAAAATTCAAGATCGACAAGCTTCTTTACTAGAGGTTGATACTAATGTAAATAGTTTGAAGTTAGAATTGGCTCAAGTTCGATCGGCACAAACTCAGGTAGAAGGTGCTAATCTCCATCATGTGTTCGCATTAGAACAACAGCAAATAGCATTGGCAGCGATCCAGCATCAAATCGATCTGTGTTTGGCTAGTAAGCAAAACTTGGGGTTGCAAATTCAACAGATCCAGGATCGAAAGATAGTAGAAACTAGAGAATTTGACGAATCTATCGCTCAGAAGCACTCACTTCTACATAAATTAGATTTAGCAATTAGCGATCGACAAAAAAGTCAAGCAGAGATTGCAATAGAAGTAGATCGACTAAATAGTCTCATCGCTGAAAAAACACCCGAATTGGCTATTCAAGATCAAAAATTAGCAGATGTGCGGTTGCAATTGAGCGCGACAGAACTAGCCCTACAAGCTAGACAAGTAGAACTAGATGAATTAGCCGCAACGATCTTGGCTACACAGATTCCCGAGCAACAAGAGTACCCTAGCGAGCACGATCGAGATTCACTTTCAGATCGATTGCTCCAACGAGAACTAAAAATAGCCCAACTAGAATTGAGCAGTCGGCAGGCTGAATTAGATAATCTAGAATTTAAGCTGCAACAGAAACTTGAATCGGTCGGTGAACTAGATCTAGCAGATTCCTTCCAAGCATTTGAGCCACAACCACCAATTATCAATCGCGATCTTAATGAGATTGTCTGTCTAGATGAATGGTACGACAAATTTATTGATAATCCCCATCTAACGGTTTTAAAACATATTGAAAAGCATGGGACGATTACCGAATCTGAAGCTAGCAAAAAGCTAGGCAATGCTCGATCGGTGAGACAATTTGCCAATAAATTAGAAGAATACGCCCAGGATCTACCTTTCTCAATTCGGGTAGAATCTTCACCAAAAGGTAATCGTTATCTCAGAGAAGACCGAAACTAATCATCCCTACTCCCTCCCCAAATCACTAGTATTAGCTCATATAGACATCGGACTCGATCGATTAGACCCGATCTCGCGCCTGCTGAAGAATGGTTTCTGTACAATAACTAGTAACAGCAGTGAATAACAATAGCGATGCAACGATTTAATCTAACCATCTTTAGACAGTTCTGGTCGATCGCCAAATCTTATTGGTCGAGTGACGAAAAATGGAAAGCACGGGGGCTGTTATTGCTGGTAATCTTACTATCTTTAGGATATACCGGATTAAGCGTATTGCTCAACAACAAGCGCGGTGAGCTAATCTCCTCACTCTCAGTTCGTGATGAAGCGAGATTCTGGCAGACTATTCTTATTTTTGCAGGGACATTAGTAGTCTACGCGCCCCTCTATGCTGGCTACGTCTATTTGCGCGATCGATTAGCCTTAAATTGGCGACGCTGGCTCACCGACCATTTTATCGATCGCTACTTTCAGAATCGAGCATTCTACAATCTCAATCACGATGCCAATATTGACAATCCCGATCAGCGGATCACCGAAGATGTCAAAAGTTTTACCCAAGAATCACTCACACTTCTACTAGCAGTAGTTGATTCGCTCCTAGCAATCGCCGCCTTTAGCAGCGTCCTCTGGGGTATTTCTCAGCCATTAATCTTATTTCTGATCGTCTACGCCCTAATTGGTACTTTAACGACAGTGGGGGTGTTTGGCAAACCCTTGATGCAACTCAACTTTGAGCAACTTAAAAAAGAAGCTGATTTCCGGTTTAGCCTAGTCCGAGTGCGAGAAAATGCTGAATCGATCGCATTCTATCAGGGTGAGCAATGTGAGTCCGATCGGATCAAAGGTCGATTTACAGAAGCTTTTGATAACTTCAAACGGCTGATTTTTTGGGAGCTAAATCTCAATATTTTGACTAATGCTTACGAATTTATTCCCTTTATTTTGCCAGCGATAGTCGTAGCTCCAGGTATTTTTGCTGGAGAGCTAGAAGTTGGCAAAGTTACCGAAGCTCAAGGTGCTTTTATTCGGATCTTTTTCTCTCTCAATTTGATTGTGGCGCGGTTTCAGTCTCTAGCTACCTTTGGGGCAGGTGTCGATCGATTATTCGCCTTTTTAGCATCTCTCAATAGCGAAGATACAGCTACTGGCACAACCGATGCTACCACAGCCAGCAAGATCGAGACTGAAACTGCCGATTGTTTCTCACTCGATCGGATGACACTCAAAACACCTGACTATCAGAGGATATTAGTCAAGGATCTATCACTCAAACTAGCTCCAGGTCAAGGTCTACTAGTCAGGGGGCCGAGCGGTTGCGGCAAAAGCTCCTTACTCCGCGCGATCGTTGGACTGTGGGATGCAGGTACTGGGACAATTTTAAGACCATCACTCGATCGGATGCTGTTTCTACCACAAAAGCCTTATATGGTCTTGGGTACACTGCGCGACCAATTGCTATATCCAAATATGAATTTGAAAGTTGACGATTTACAGCTCCAGCAAGTTCTGATCCAAGTAAACTTACCCGATTTAGCTCAAAGACATAGTGGCTTTGATTCAACACAAAATTGGGCAGAGGTGCTATCCTTGGGCGAACAACAGCGACTAATTTTTGCCCGCCTACTTATCAATAAGCCTAGTTACGCCATCTTAGATGAAGCCACTAGTGCCCTCGATGCCAAAAATGAAGAACTTTTGTATCAGCAGTTGCAAGCCTCCGGCATGACATTCTTGAGCGTTGGACATCGAGAAAGCTTAAGTGACTACCATCAATCTATTTTAGAACTAACAGCCATTGATGGAATCGATCGTCAAGAGCTACAAAACTGGTCGTTAACGGTTGCTAACACTTAGCCAGAGCAACCCAAAAATTCTTTTCGACTGGGGGTTTACAAAGCAAGCAGACCCTGCTATATTAGTAAAGCGGTGAAGAGAAGCAGCAACGGCGAGTCGGTGAAAGCCGCTCCTAGAGCCAAATATTTTCATCTTGAACCTAGACAATTATATAGTTTGAAAGCCAATATAACCTGGTTAATATTGTTAACACGATAATAACAAAAGTCTTTCCACTTGTGGGAAAGACCAGACTAGGTAGTTAAGTCTTAAAAGA
>JANXVE010000096.1 GCA_025351825.1 Chamaesiphon sp. 341R_metabat_111
GCTTGGTGTCTATGGCCTAGTGGAACCACTCCGATCCCTTCCCGAACTCGGTTGTGAAACGCTAGCACGGCGACGATAGTTGGGGGGTTGCCCCCTGTTAAAATAGCTCGATGCCAAGCTCAACACTCGATATATTAGAAAGATTACGACTCATTCAGTCGTAATCTTTTGATTTGTGGACAAACTAAGTGCTCCCCTATCTATTGCAGAGTGACAGTCGATCGTTAGTGCAAATATTCAGCCACGATCTAAGCGGTTTAGATATTAACTTTCAATTAACGATAAAAAAGCTCTCAAAATGACGGAAACTTTTTAAAATAGAGACAGCATAATTGGGATATTTATTGATATCGAGCGGTAGTAGGTTGCCGTTAGTTTATGGTTGTGACTGGGATTCGAGCGGGAATTACGCCACTTGACATTTTTTTGCGGCCCTCTTGATGAATTTCTGATTTTCTCAATTTATCGCTGATCGATGCAACCATCGATACGGCCACTGCATCGGATTTAACTTTAGCGTATTGTCCCATTGGTTGATATTCAGGTACTAAGTCGTGAAGGACAGAGACACAGGCAGTGACTTGGCAATCGGCTGCTGCCTCCAGCAGGGTGGTTAGTTGAGGTGCTAGCTGTTGCCAGCCTAATTTGGCTTCACGAGCACAGAAAATCTTGGGATGTCCAGTTGGCAAGGCGGCATCGCAATCGATCAACAGCTCCTCGTAGATTTTTTCACCAGGGCGTAAACCTGTGACTTCAATTTTAATATCTTTCTCAGGCTCTAAGCCGTGTAAGCGAATCATCTGAGCTGCAAGATCGTAGATTTTGACAGGTTCGCCCATGTCGAGTAGGAATACTTCGCCACCTTTGGCCATTGCACCAGCTTGAATCACCAGTGTGGCAGCTTCAGGGATAGTCATGAAGTAGCGCGTGATGTCTGTATGGGTCAGGGTGATTGGCTTGCCCGCCGCGATTTGTTCGCTGAAACGAGGGACGACTGAGCCACTACTGCCGAGGACATTCCCAAACCGTACCATTGTAAAACAGGTGTTGTGAGTGGGCAAATCGGCTAATCCTTGGAGGACTAATTCCGCGACGCGCTTGGTGGCACCCATAATATTAGTCGGACGAACGGCTTTGTCCGTGGAGATCAGAACGAATTTACCTACGTTACAATCGATCGCACATTGAGCCGCAGTCAGGGTACCACTAATATTATTCACCATGCCAGAGATCGGGTTGGCTTCAACGATCGGTACATGCTTGTAAGCGGCGGCATGATAAATAATATCTACATTATATTGCTTTAGTACTCGCGTTAATGTTTGAGTGTCAGTCACCGAACCCAAGCAGGCAACTTTCTGAAGATTGGGATAACTTTCCCCTAGTTCCATGTCCATCTGATAGAGGGCAAATTCGTGTAGCTCATAGACCAGCAGCATTTTTGGCTGTTGCTTGGCAATCTGACGGCAGAGTTCCGAACCGATCGATCCACCACCTCCAGTAACTAAGACGACTCGATCGGTAATGTCATGTTGAAGCAATTCGGGGCAAGCAGCAATCGCTTTACGACCTAAGAGATCTTCAATATTGAGATCTCGAACTTTATTCACTGAAACGTTCCCACTCAATAGTTCGGTAATACTCGGAACAGTTTTAATTGGTACGCCCAAAATTTTCAGTCTTTGGGACAGATCCCGTCGGCGTTGACCGTCGATCGATGGCATTGCTAGGAGAATTTCTGCAAATCCAATCGTAGCTTTGAGTTTGAGCAATTCTGCCGGAGCATACACTCTTGTTCCTTGCACATTTCGACCTTGAAGCTGGGGATTGTCATCGACAAACCCAATTAATTTCTTGCCATTTTTGACGGTCAAACCTTGGGCGAGAATACATCCAGCACTGCCAGCTCCATAGATGACTACTCTACTCATTTCTTTGCCAACGTGGTCGATTTGGCGCATTTTACCCATCAGCAGCCGGATCCCAAAGCGCAAGGCGATCGTTAGAATCAAAGCGAGCATTCCATTACTCAGCAGCACGGAAGCAGGAATTGTCGAAGCGGGCAATAATCGATCGATAGCGAGGATTACCACACAACTGGTGAATACGGCTTTAGCGATTGTAAAGATAAACGTTCCATCTGTCGATCGTAATACTTGTTGGTAAACTCCAAAGAACCAGAACAGACTAATCTCGATCGCAATATCTAATAGTACGAAGTTGCCTTGCCGCAACATGATTCCAGGCATGAGATTTAGTCCATCCTCGAAGCCAATTGCCACGCCCATTGCTAGTAGGAACAAACTAATGTCAGCAAGCATCAAAACTATATACTTTCGACGATCGTTGGAAAACGCATTGATAAGTTTGTTTAGATAGGTGTAAAGCCGTTGGGAAGCCTTAAATTCTAGATCCTTGAACAGTGAATTAATCATTTACTCAACTTATTTTTGCGAAATTTTCCAAGCGATGTCTATCAGATCTACTTGTACTTATATCCAATCAGTCGAGTAGTAGATCGGGATGGTTTTGAATTTTGTTCCCAATTTGAGGAGACTGGAGACTGGAGCACGGGAGACGCAAGCGTCTTAATTCTTGCTCCGATGCTTCGATGCTCCCGTACTCCCACGCTCCCACGCCGCAGCGTATTAACATAAATAGCTGACTATTCTTTCATACTTTTAGCGGTGCGATCGCTAAGAATTGCTGTGATAACTTGTGGATAAGTTGAAACGTTCCAGCCTGAGAAATTCAATTTGCCACCCACATTACAGCTTAGATCGACAAGGTTATGACAGACATTAAATTAGGTCAAAGTATTTCAGCTTCCTTCGCTAGTACCGATGCCCAGAGTGTAGATCCGACTAATTCACTCACTAGTACTTACGTCAATGAATACAATCTCCCAGGCTTGGATAGTTTCAGACAGCTCAACATTACAGTTCAACCCACAGGCACAACTAACAGCACTACCCTCGAATTAGTCGATGTAGCGACAGGTGATATAATCGCTCAAAGTATTCAAACTGGATCGGGGACACTTTCACTTTTAGTAACTACTTTTCCTGGAATTAATTACAAAGTTCGGGTTGCCAATGCAAGTTTAGGCAGCTATCAATTATCCCTTACCGATGGTGGTAAAGCGACTTCGATCGTCAGCCCTTATACAGCTAATGTAATCGATCATAATACTAACTCTTTGGTTGGGACGATCGGCCAAAATGGTACATACTTTTCCTTAGCATCCGGCGGTAAACTGAAACTAACGGATATTGCATTTGCTCCCAATGGTCAATTTTATGGAATTGGAGCTGCTGCTACACCTGCCGCAACTGATTTATTGTACCGAATCGATCCCAGTCTCGATCGATCTCAGCAAGTTCAACTTGTTGGTGAAATCAAGGATGCCCAAGGAATTAGCCTGAGCAGCAGTATTCAGGCACTTGAATTCGCTGGTGACAACAAACTCTATGGACTCGGCTACGCAGCAGAAGGAGCTAATCTGTATCAGATTGATGTCAATACCAATGTCGCAACTACCTTGGCTACTTTACCTCAAGCTTTCCTAATTGGTGGCGATCTGGTCTATGATGCTGCCAACCAGAGATTCCTGGCTACCTCCCTCGATGCCACTAATACTTCTAGTGATGCACTGTGGCAGATTCCCCTCGCCAATCCTACCAGCGCGACTAAAATCGGCATGACTGGCTTTACTGATGTCTACGGGCTGGCGATCGAAAATGGTCAATTGTTAGGCTACACTGCCAACATCAAGCCAGATGGTACTGGTGCTACTCGAATTAAACTCGATCTTACGACGGGAAAAGGTACATTCGATCGAGCGATTACAGGCACTCAAACCTTTGGAATTGGCGGAGCTGCGACAATTTTTGGATCTGGTAACGATGGACTAGTTCTCAATGTGGTCAGTCTCAATAACTCTCCGATTACTAATGCGATTGGTAGCAAATCCCAAGGATTAGCCCAATCCAACACGATCGATCTCAGTGACTACGTAGGTAAAACACTCACAGCCGATATCACTACCAAAAGTGATGCAGCCTATACCAATAATATTGGCTTTTATGTTGTAGAAGACTCGATCGGCACCATCAAACTTACCGATGGCAGTACACTCAAACCGAATGATGCCAACTATGCAGTTGAAGCAATTAAAAATGCTTTAACCAATTCCCTACAAGCAACTCAAGCTGATACTAAATTAGGTCAAGACATCATTGGTGGTCGGATCTACGCCCCTGTAGTCGTTGCTCAAGGTACATTAGCTGATTTTGTTACCAAGAATCCTACCAATGGTGGTGATGGCAGTATGATTCATGCTTACTTCAATTATCTTGGTGCCAATTCTGATGGAGTCGATCACTTCAAACTTTTGAGTAATAATACTTTTGGGATCGAAGATATGTACGGTGGCGGCGATCGTGATTTCAACGATCTAGTTGTCAATATGAATATTAAAGCAGCTTAGAATTTGCTAAAAGCTACATATTTAGAAAGTAGGGACGATCGATCGTCTCTACTTTTTTAACGCAAATCGAGCTGTTTTTTTAGATATTTTCTCATACATTTGGCGGTGTGCATTCCAAAAAATTAGATGTTAGATTGTTGATATAAAGAATCAGTCAAAGAGTAAACGAAACCCTTAATATTATGGCAGACATCACAGTACTTCCCACCACTACCGATTTATTAACTAGCACCGAGCCTAAGATTGTAGATGTTACTCCAACCCCACTCATCACTGTAGAAAATAGTGTTATTGTCGATTTATTGACTAGCACCGAGCCTCAAGTTGTTGTCGTTACTCCAGTCCCAGTTGTCAGCATTGATGTTAGTGCTGTAGATCCGACGATTTTAGCGATCGATACTATCGATTTGCTTGGCATTATCAACTCTTCACCCATCGCTACTAGTGCTACACCTTCAGTTCCAGAGACAGCTCCAGTTCTAGTAACAGCTCCAGTTTTAGCTGCTCTACCAACGGTACTAGATGTTGTAAAATTAGATGGTGCGATTGGGAGCAAATTCCAAAATTTAGCTCAGGGAAACACCATCAATCTCAGTGAATATACTGGCATCGCCTTCAAAGCTGACATCACCACCCAAGGTGAAGCAGCCTATACCAATAATATCGGTTTCTACGTCGTTGAAGATACACTTGGCAGCATCAGGCTTGCTGATGGTACCTCGCTCAAACCAGGTGATGCCAACTACGCCGTTGAAGCAATCAAAAATGCTTTAACTAATTCATTACAACTGGGTAAAATCGATAGTAAATTAGGTCAAGATATTACTGGTGGTCGCATTTATGCTCCTGTAGTTATCGCCCAAGGTTCATTAACTGAGTTTGTCAGTAAGAATCCTACCAATGGCGGTGGTGCGAATGATATTCACGCTTACTTCAACTATATCGGTGCCAACTCCGATGGAGTCGATCACTTCAAACTCTTAGGTAACAATACCTTCGGTGTCGAAGACATGTACGGCGGCGGCGATCTCGATTTCAACGATCTCGTTGTGACTATGAATATCAAGACAGCTTAAAACTACTTGTTGTTTAGCTAGTTATTGGAGTTAACAAAGAAGTAGGGGCAATTCATGAATTGCCCCTACTTCTCCGTTTGTTTATGCTATCTTAATACAAGTTGAAGTATTTTCTCGCTCACAAGTCACTTTTTCTAAGGAGCCTCCAAGCCTGTCAATACAGAGGCGATCGATATTGGGGATGGCGACAAGGATTTTAACGATCTGATTGTCAATCTGAACGTCAAGACAGCGTAAGATTATCTGAAACTTAGCCAGATGGGTTTCGTCTACCCATCTATCTCTCTCCCTGGAACTATCACTATGGACATAACTGCCAACCTGGATACCAACATTGAAGCTCCAACCGTTGGTGTTGGCGGTAGGGTCACGTTTGCCTGTGCAATAGCCTCTGCCCTGGCAGAAGCGTCTCCAGCGGAGAATCAAGATTCTCGCAAATTAGACACTCCTTTGCAACGGTTAGTTCACAATGCGATGTCAGGAGAAGAAGTTATTGGGCTATTGCAGCGACATTGGCTCTTACCACAATTACAAAAAGAACTAATTATCGATGATGCTCTAACCGACATTATCTGTAGCCCCGAAGAAATATTTAGTGCATATAAAGCTTTTTATCACCAGTATCAGATCGCGTCTGATGATGGTCGAGCAGAGTGGCTAAAACGCAATCATTGCAGTCTGATCCAGTTTGAAGATTTAGTCCTCAGAACAGTCAAGCTCGATCGATTCAAGCAAGTCACATTCGATCGACAAGTTGATTCCTACTTTCTCCAGCGCAAAAGTCAACTCGATCGCGCAATCTATTCAATCTTACAAGTAAATAACTTCCACTTAGCCCAAGAATTGTTCTTTCGGATCCAAGAAGGTGAAGCAACTTTTGCCGATCTAGCACCACAATATTCAAGCGGACAAGAGGTTCAAACAGGTGGATTAATTGGGCCACAAGAATTATCACTTCCCCATCCAATTTTAGCCCAAAAATTACTTTCTCTGCGATCGGGACAATTAGCAAGTCCGATTCAAATTGCTGACTGCTTTGTAGTCATCCGATTGGAACAATATCTTCCTGCACAACTAGATACAGCCATGCGGCAGCGATTAGCTGATGAACTCTACCAGCAATGGCTGCAATCACAGTTGAATCAGTCGATCATTGAATCTTCATCTTAGATCGATCGAGATTGCGTCGTATACTTTAGAAGATGCAGAACAGTTATATCTCGATCGCTTGGAGACAACTGCGCGTCAAAGCCGAACGCAATGCCAAATCCTAAAGTCTTAAAGGAAGATACTATTATCTCGATCGCTGGCGCAGACGGCAATCCGTTCGACGACAAGAAGCACAAGCAAATTGAGCTAGTTCTTCAATCTCTAGTTATCTTCTCCTAGCACACTTTATGTCGCGCCATTTAATCAGCTTCCTAACGCCCCATCTTGTTCAACCACACTTACCATTACTCGTACTTTTTCCAGGTATGGATGGAACAGGTAAACTGTTTCACAAGCAACTTGCTGGATTAGTCGATCGATTTGATATTCGTTGTTTATCGATCCCTACCAACGATCTTACTGGTTGGACAGGTTTAATCGATCGAGCGGTCTCACTAATTATCTCCGAACTGACCAGAGGACAAGCATTATATCTCTGTGGAGAGTCCTTTGGAGCTTGTTTTGCCATGCAAGTTGCCCAGCAGCTTGGAACTAAAATCAATAAGCTGACTCTCATCAACCCTGCATCCTCCTTTGCCAGACAGCCTTTGTTAGCGGCTGGCAGTGCTCTATCCGGCTTATTCCCAGACGCACTATATTCGCTTTCAGCCATGATTTTAGTCAATTTTTTGATCGATGGCGATCGAGTTGATGCCACAGAACGTCAGAGCCTAATCGATGCCATCCTCTCCGTTCACCCCCAAACCGCCGCTTGGAGACTCAATCTATTAAGACAGTTTCCTATAGACTCGATCGTTTCCAAACTTACTGACATTCCGACACTACTGATTGCGGGAGGACTCGATCGACTACTGCCATCATCCTTAGAGATAAGCATTCTCAGTCAACTCCTGCCTAACTCCAAAACCCTGTTACTACCCACCAGCGGTCATGCTTGCCTATTGGAGAGAGATATCCATCTATCCGATTTGCTCTAACACCGATCGGCTCAACGGCTAAAATCTTTTTCTAAAAAGGTTGACACCAGCAAGCAGACCCTGCTATATTAGTAAAGCGGTGAAGAGAAGCAGCAACGGCGAGTCGGTGAAAGCCGCTCCTGGAGCCAAATATTTTCATCTTGAACCTAGACAATTATATAGTTTGAAAGCCAATATAACCTGGTTAATATTGTTAACACGATAATAACAAAAGTCTTTCCACTTGTGGGAAAGACCAGACTAGGTAGTTAAGTCTTAAAAGA
>JANXVE010000129.1 GCA_025351825.1 Chamaesiphon sp. 341R_metabat_111
ACGATCGCAAGTAACAGCCACTCAGCAGGCTCTGGTGTCGCCGAAACATTGGTTGATGGCGGCAACTGTTGCTTATCTTCTCCATCGCGTTTGAAGCGATCCTTGCCCTGCTCGGCATTCTTGAGATCCTGCTTCTGTTGCTCGTTGACGAGGACGATCATCGAGGAGTAAGGAGTGACTAGATTGTATCGCTTGGCTAAAACATGCACCGCATCCAATTCTTTGAGCTGACTTGGCTGCAATGATTGACTCACCTGGGAGATCCATTGCCGCGCGGCGATCGCATCAAAGCCATCATCTTTTGGTTTTGCAGTTGGATCTTTTGCCTGACTCAGGAACCAAGCGTAGTTGTCTACTACACTCAGTAGTGATGTATCTTTACCCAAACTTGGTAGAGTGGCGATCCGCTGCATTACAGTTTCGATCTCAGTCGAGACACTCCCACCGCTGTGTTGAATCATCGAGAGGGTGGCATCATCGTAGGCAAACGGCAATCCACCCAGATGCACCATCCACAATGGCGCAGACATAGATTTTGGCTTGTCTTTATCGGTGGTTAATTCATAGCTACCTCGATCGGTAATCGCAATTACAGCATCATACTTAGGATTGGCGGCTGTTTTGCTGAGGCTCTCAAACTGCTCCAGCATTTGCTTGGGATCGATCGATCCATAGAAAATCGCTCGATCTGGTTTGAAGTCAGTCATCGATCCTAACTGGGGTGGAGTCGATCCACTCGCCGTGAGATAGAGATCGATCTGGTTCTGGGGTAGGATCTTCGATCGCAGCCAGTCGATCGTTTTCACTAGTTCGGGGCGATGGGCGTTCATGCTGTAGGAGCTATCGAGGACGATCGCCATCCGTTGATTTTGGGGCAAGCTATAACCTTTAGCATCAAAGGGTTTAGCGATGATATTACTGCCATTAGGTAACGTCATTTGATGTACCACTGGTGCCGATGGATCGGCCGCGATCGCATCAGGTAGCCATTGACTATTCGACCCTACGGATTGACCATCAATCGATCGATCGGTCTGCTGATTCCAGTAGACATTGCGCTGCTCATTCAGGTGGGGGAGTGGCCAGCTATTTGCCTGTTTCATCACCTTGTACGTCATCCACATGTGCATCGGCTGTCGCTGCGCTAGGACTGGATAGACGCGCAGGCGGTAGTTTTGGGGGCCAACTTGTTCCAGTAAGGCGGGATCGACTCGCTGCACCAACTGTTCTTTATAGATTTTTTGGGCAGCACCACGGGTAGATACTTGGAAGGGGTGGCTCAGAGCTTTATTATCGGTCTCACCCAGCCAGATCCCAGTCAGTGTCGCACTTTCAGGTAGTGAGAAATAGTATAAAATTTCTTGCAGCTCTGTTGTTTGATTGCGATAGGTTTCATGGAGTTTCACCTCCGCCCAATCCCCATGGGGCGAGACTTTTAGCTGTTGATTGGTCAAAAGTACCCGCTTTGCGTCGATACTTAGCAGTCCGGCATTGACTTCAGCGCGATTGAAATTTGATTCAACGGCACGGCGAATGGTGTCTTTTTCGCCGCGCAAAATCGGCGTATCAAAAAATTCGGCGTAGAGAGTTTCCGCAGTTTGGCGATCTGCTCGTTTCCCTTGGTAGGTAAATGGCTTGGTCAGGAACGCATAAGCATTCAGGGCAGATTGTTCGCCGGAAAAATTCAAATATCGATAGTCTGCGAGATAGGCATTTAATAATCCCTGACGAATCTGCGCTGATTTTTGGAGATTGGCAGCTCGATCGACTGGCTGCTGCTGGAGTAGTTCAAACGCTTCAAGTTGGGGTTGATACGATAGGCTGCTAAAAATACCCACCCAGACAACTGCCAACACCCCAACGAGAGATTCTACTTGCCATCTGCCGTACCGCTCGATCGATTGCTGAAAATTCTGCCACCACAGTCTCGCCGCGACAAATACCATCCCAAATGGCGCGCTAGCTACGGCAAACCCACAGGCGAAGATCGGAAACACAACAACAACCAGCACGAGTGCATCTAGATGGGTCAGAAACCAAATCAGGACTGGAAATATGAAGCATGACGAGATCGCTACTAAGTAAAATGAGACTAGTAAAAATAGGCTCAAACCCACCAGTGAGAACAAGTTTCCCCGTTGCTTCACTGGTGCCTGCCGCTGTTGCCAAAACCAATAGTAGCTTCCGGCAAATCCGAGTATCCCCGAAACTAGCAAGAAGCTACTAGCCGTCGTCAACTCCCGCAGCATAAACAGCCGAATCACACAGGCAGTCAGAATCGGTGCTTCGATCGCGTAAAACAATTCAAATAGAGATAGCGGTAATGGTGACTTTACCTGCTGTTGCTTGCTTACACCGATCTGCTGTTGCTTACCGCCCGCGATTGTTGTAGCCAGTGGTACCCCGACTAAGCCCAAAAATGGCAGCATCAGATCGATCGGTACTGTCCCCCCGATCGAGTCTCGCGCTAGTGCCATGCCAATTGATGGCAAAAAGCCGACGCAGAGGATTAATAAAAAAGTGATATTGGAAGTCCAGAATAGGAGTTTGAATAGTAATTTCATATTAAATATTTAGGATGACAGAGCATCGATCGCATCATGTGTCTGTTTGATAAACCCTTTTACTGCGGGAGATTCTGGCGAGTCAGATCGATCGAATACTACCGAAACCATCGTCCATCGAGATTCACGGCGAAACACCTCATCCCAAAACCGAGCATTAAAGTTATCTGTCGTACTGGTTGCCGATTGAAACCAATAGACTGCCGATTTTTTGCCATTATCTAGAGACAACCATCTAGCAGTCACATCTGGAGTTACTAACTGCTTGATTTCCGGCGCGATTTTGTAACCGATCGATGCCAAACAGACTTCGGGTGAATGATGTGCTTGCCAAGTTGGACTGGCAACTAGCACCGAAGTTCCAGTCAGATCGCCATACTGAAACTGCTGTTTACGGGTGGTTACACCTGGATAATTAGCAAAAAACTTCTGTTCGGGAACGTTAAGAGCCAACGGCTGAGTCTGCATTGGCTCCGCCCACTGCAATCTCGATAAATCCACTGTGGCGATCGCGCGATCTGTTTGGGGTACGGGGACAATTGCTAATGCTAGGATCAATCCAGCAACTCCTAGTAGCGATCGCCAGTTTAGGCTCATCAGCGTCGTCTCAGCCCGATCGTCTGTTTGCGACTGACTACTCGCCTTGGGCACCCAGCGCAACAGCCCCCAGGTGAGTAAACTCGCCATCACAAACCCAATTAAGCCCAGTGGCACATGGAGAATTTCCGCCCATGCCGATTGGTGCAGGACATGGGAAAGAATCGTCAAAATCAACACCCGCGCGGTATTGGCGATCGCCAAAAACACCAAATTTGCCAGTCCCACCACAATCCAGCGCAGCCCAATCTGCCGCCCTTCTAGCCAAGTGGATGCCAACAAAAACAGCGTCCCCGTCCACATGCTCTTGAGTCCACTACAGGGCAGATCCACATAAGCAACGCCTGTTTCTAGGACAATCACATCGCCTGCCGAGATTGCCGTAATCTGCCAGGAGTGCAAAATCCACTCGACAACCTGAGCCGTAAAGATCCTTGCGGGTGTACCAACTCCGGTACTAAACTGCACCCCGAACGGCAGCAGACAAGCGATCGAGATCCCCACGGGCAAACCACGCTTCCACACCGATGGAGCCAGCCACAAACCCGCTAACCCATAGCTGCCCAATAAAAACAACCCGACAGGCAACTGGGCAAATGATACCAGCCATTGCGTCGAGATCGTCGCGACACTACAGCCAAATATCAGTAGCAGGGGCAGTCGATACAGTCCTGGAGCTAATTCAATCGATCGACGATAATTCCAGCCCAGCAACGCCAATAACAACGCACCAGCAACTAAGATCGCCCCATTGAACAGAGAGATATCAACGATCGATGTTGCCAACCAGTACAGAGCTGCTCGATTTACTCCCTTCCCACCAAAGAAATAGACGCGCTGTCTATTCACTAAACCACTAAACCACTAAACCACTACCCACTCTAGATGTCTAATTCGATACTGGGAAGGGAGTAGATACAGCCAGCTTCCACCGATCGCGATCGATCCCACTACCAAACCCCTATCTAGTCCGTTTTTTCGGCGCAACAAAGGGATGTCTATCATAAAAATTGTAATCCTCTACTCTATATCCGGTCGATTTCGATTCAGTATGTTCGGTACAAGTATTACATACAGCCTCAAAACCCAGATTTCCGGAGAAAGGAAAAATCTTTCAGTGGTTTAGTGGTTTAGTGGTTTAGCGAACTCAGATGCAAGTTTCCCCCAGTCTCCCAGTCCCCCACTCCCCAACTCCCCCACGCTCCCGTGCCCCCAAGCCCACACCCCTAACCCCGCCAACTACCCCAAGCCGCCTTCACCCCCACCCACACACTGCGGCTATTCGTCTGGACATTTCCCGCTTGCTTTTTGACAACAGCCAGACTGAGATCTACTTGCTGGGCGACTGCGGCGGCACTTTGGACACCTTGAGACATTTCATCGCTGAGATCGCCGAGTTCTAGTCCTGCGAGTCTGATTGCTTCAAGTGTCGGTGGCAATTCTCGATCGAGTTTATCAAATAATTTTTCGGCACTTCTCGCCGCACGAGACACATCTTGAATCGCGGGAAAAGCAGCAACTAACAGTGCTGTCAAACTTACAGCAACGAGTAAGATCGAGCAGCCCAGCAGTAATAGCGGATCGATGACAGTGGTGGATAGTTGAGGATTATTCATCTACCTTACTAACAGATTTAGACTCTTTTGAGGTGTTGAGTTCACGGATGGATTGACTGGCGACAATGCCAGCAGAGATGGCGGTGGTTAGTCGATCGAGTGTATCACGCCACCTGTCGCCTGTCGCAGTAGACAGCTTATCGGCTTGAAATTGAACGCTACTAGCAATATCTTCAGCTATTTGGGGCACTGCGGATACAGTTTTGTTCAAAATTTTGCGCGTGTCTCGCCCTTTACGCGGAGCTGCGAGTAATCCCGCCACAGCTCCAATTGCAGCTCCGACGAACATGCCGCCGATAAATTTACTGTTATTTTTATCTGCCATAAATGATCGATCTGTATTAGTTTAGATAATTTTTGCGGTGCCGATCGCGTTTTTGTCGTCTTCCCCACCATAGACACCAGCACACGAGCGTGGTAATCAGCACCATATACACTGGATAGAGGATAATTTGCCACTCCCATCGATCGACTGCCAGCAGATTAATGATATTGGCAAGGGCAAATAGTAGCCACGAGAATAGATCTTCACTGTATGGATCTCGAATTGATTTACGGAGCGTCGGTAAAGCACCTAAAAAATCGATCCCGATATTGAGTCCCAATGTAAGATCTGGCGATCGATACACCCCCCATAATATCAAACCAATCCCCACTCCAACCAAGCAAATCGTATCTAATTTAGTCCAATCACCTGCGCCGAATTTGATGGAGAGTAGCGCAGTACAAAATGGCCCAACTACATAAGTAATTGGCACCCAGATCGTGGATTCGGCACCAGACGCTCGATAGCTAACAGCAATGATGATTCCTACAATCGTCCAGATCCACCACGTTGCTCGATTTGGGCGAGTTTGCCCCTGCACGATCGCCCACCAGTAAGGGATAAATCCAGCTAATGAAAAAATCCCTGCAATCATCCCCAGCCAGCTCTGAATAGTCAGTTTCCTTGCTCCAATTGCACATGTAAGCTCACATCTTACACCAGTATAAAATATTAGTAATTAGCTTAGTAGGGTACCCATGAAGGGCACCCCTACAGGTAATTTATGGGGGTGCCCTTCATGGGTACCCACGGATTGCAGCATTAATAGTATATGTGCATTGATACAAGATGTGGATGGGAAAGGAGCATCTAACCTAAAGCCTAATTTGATGGCTTATCATCTGGATTGGGAATCGAAATATCTGGAGCTTTAATCGCTCGCAGCCGCAGCAGAACTGTCAAAATTAGCAGCAGAGCAATCCCAGCAGCCGTAACCACGATCGCGATTGGTTTTGCACCTTGCATTTGCATCGCAATAATCCCACCAGCAAGCGTCACACCCCACAAAATCAACGCTGAATGTCTCTGAGAAAATCCCTGCGCTAGTAATCTGTGGTGAAGATGATCTTTGCCTGGAGTGCTGAGGGGATTGTGCCCTGACAGTAAGCGTTTGATAATTACCTGACTAGTATCAATTACTGGCACGACAAACAGCATGATGATGGGGAGCAGTGAAGTAACGTTTGTTACCTTAACGTTACCCAAAATACTAGTCGCTGCCAAGACATAGCCCAAAAAGTAAGCTCCAGCATCACCCATGAAAATTCGAGAGGGATGATAGTTGTGTCGCAGGAATCCCAGCGCGGCTCCAGCCACACCTGCGGAGATCAGCGTCGCCGCTGCCCTAGACTCAAATTGAGCGGAAGCTGCTAATAAACTCATCGCGCTAATAAAGCTCACACCGCCAGCCAAACCATCCATCCCATCCATCAAATTTACCGCATTGGTAATTCCGACGATCCAGAATACTGTCAGCACCACCGAAAGGATGCCATCGATGGGCGCGCCAAAATAGACAACGTGAATTTGGATCTTGCAGACAACCAGTAGTAATGCGGTTAAAATTTGAACGAGTAGTCGAAATAATGCGGGTAATCCACCAAATTGATCGTCGATAAATCCGACAATGACTAGGACTGAGCCACCGAGCAAGATTGCCAGAATCGCTACTTGAACTTTGATCAGCACTCCCGTCGAAAGGCATCCAGCCAGAATAATGGCTGCAATAACCCCTGTGTAAATCGCCAGTCCTCCCGCATTTGGTGACGGTTCCTGATTTAATCTGCGCGCATTTGGTAGATCTGCCCAACCGACTTTGATGGCGAAAGTGCGTACCTTCGGAATGAATAAATAGGTAACGACCCATGCGAACATAAAAGTTAGCACTACAGATAGCCATCCGCGCCCATGCGGGTCAGCAATCCCGATCGAATTCATAAAACTATCAAAAGTCATAGATGTTCCTATTCAGATCGATCGTGGCTGTGATGTTGATGCGAATGAGCGACTCGATTTTCATCATTATTGGTTACTGCTGTTGGCGCACAAGCTAGACATACGCCAAAGAATTCGAGTGTGTGGTAATAAATTTTGAACTGATGCAGTGATTCTAGTTTCTGTTCTAGTTGTTCGACTGGACACTCATCGATCGGAATCGAATTTCCACAGTGGAGGCAAGTCAAATGATGCCTGTCGGCTTGCACACAACTATACAATGATTCACCTGTCGATAATGTTCTACCTTGAACGCTACCTTCCAATTTTAAACTTTCTAGAGCACGGTAAACAGTTGCAAGTCCAACGGTTTCATTCCGAGTTCGCAGTTCGACATAGATATCTTGAGCCGAAATTCCGCGATCGAATTGGTTCAGAAGTTGTAAAATACGTTCTTGGCTGCGAGTTCGATCGGCTTTCATTCGGCTTTCATTTCAGAGGTGTCTAGTGAGGGAAGGCTTTAGGCTTTGGACTTTAGGCTTTAAAAGATACTTCCTAATATTGCGAATACACGGTTGAAGTTAAAGATTCGGCATATTTTGAAAAAACGATAGCCGAGGTTAGTACTAGTTTACAATTGGTGGTGATAGATTTGAGTTTGTCCGACCGCTATATCTATAATTATCACAAAGTTGAGGGATTTTCGTTGAAGCAAAAATATCAAGCGCGTATTTACGTTACACTTCGTCCCTCTGTTCTCGATCCAGCGGGTACGGCAGTACAATCTGGTTTAGCACATATGGGCTACACTGATGTCGAAAGTGTCCGAATCGGCAAATACATCGAAGTCAGTCTCAGTGCAACTGATGAAACCGAAGCACACAAACAATTAGATGTGATGTGCGACCAACTCTTCGCCAATCCGGTGATTGAGAATTATCGGGTGGAGTTGGGAGATGGGAGTTAGGAGTTGGGAGTCAAGCAGACAAGTTTTCTAGATCCAACCTTTAAAACTTAACTTCCAACAAGTAGCTAACTCTCGATTTCTCTGGTGGCGCAGCCACTCTCCCAACTTCCAACTCCTAACTCCCAACTCATTGTGAAATTTGGCATAATCGTCTTCCCTGGCTCCAACTGCGATCGTGATGTGGTGTACGTTACCCGCGATTTGCTCGGACAACCTACCCGTACTATCTGGCATGAAGAAACCGATCTAGATGATGTAGATGTGGTTGTCGTACCTGGGGGTTTTAGTTATGGTGACTATCTCCGCTGTGGGGCGATTGCTAGATTCTCGCCCATCATGAAGGCCGTTGTCGCCCACGCCAAGCAGGGTAAATATGTTTTGGGTATCTGCAATGGTTTTCAGGTGCTTACAGAGGCAGGATTGCTGCCTGGAGCACTAGTTCGCAACCGTGATATGCACTTTATCTGCGATCGAGTGCCCCTCCACGTCGAGAGTACAGATTCGATCTGGACGCAAGGCTACAATAACACTGAGATCAGCCTGCCGATCGCTCACGGTGAAGGCTGCTATCATGCCGATCCTGAGACACTCGATCGACTAGAAGCCAACGGTCAAGTATTATTTAGATACGCTGGCACCAATCCCAACGGCTCTCTCAATAATATCGCTGGAATCTGTAACGAAACCAAAAATGTAATTGGGATGATGCCCCATCCCGAACGCGCCGCCGATCCCTTACTCGGCAGAGCCGATGGACTCCAGTTGTTCAAAAATCTGATCTAGGTCTGGTCGTAATATTTGCTCGATCGACGGCTGGTAATGATCGATTATCGACGATCGACTATCAATTCTTGAATAAGCTACAACCCCAAATATGTCAAATATCAAAAAGCCTACCCGCATCGGTCGATGGTTACTGAATGAGAATCGCACCAAGGATAGTACGCATCACCAGACTCACCCGTGGTGGCAGGTGATGTGTCTGACTGGAGTTGATTATTTTTCGACATTGGGATATCAGCCAGGAATTGCCGCATTGGCAGCGGGTTCACTCTCACCGATTGCGACTTTTATTCTCGTCCTACTGACACTATTTGGAGCCTTGCCAATCTATCGGCGGGTAGCTACCATTAGTCCCCACGGCGAAGGTTCGATCTCGATGTTGGCGCAGCTATTATCATGGTGGCAGGGTAAGCTATTTGTGCTGTGCCTACTGGGATTTGTGGGGACTGATTTTATTATCACGATCACTCTCTCCGCCGCAGATGCTTCAGCACATATCATTGAAAACTCCCTTGTCCATGACTGGGCAAAAGGTCACGAAGTTGCAATTACCCTGGTGCTGATTGCGCTACTAGGTGGCGTATTTTTGAGGGGATTTCAGGAAGCTGTCGGACTAGCTGTCGTCCTAGTAGTCGTCTATCTTTCGCTCAATTTAGTTGTAATCGTCATTGGCATTCAACAGATTATCGAGAATCCTTCAGTATTAGCTAACTGGCAACAAGAACTGTTTACCAGTCATGGCAATCCATTGATGATGGTGGCAGCATCAGCATTATTATTTCCGAAGCTAGCATTGGGTTTATCGGGCTTTGAGACTGGAGTTGCGGTGATGCCACTCGTCGCTGGTAATCCAGGCGAAACAGAAGATAATCCGGCTGGGAGAATCAAAAATACCTACAAATTGCTGACGGTTGCTGCGCTGATTATGAGCTTCTTCTTGCTCACCAGTAGCCTGATTACCACAGTTCTGATTCCAGCGGCGGAGTTTAAAGCAGGCGGGCCAGCCAATGGACGCGCTCTAGCTTACTTGAGTCATAAGTTCCTGGGCGACGGCTTTGGGACAGTATATGACCTCAGTACGATCGCCATTCTCTGGTTTGCTGGATCTTCAGCGATGGCTGGATTACTCAATATCGTACCGCGCTATTTACCGCGCTATGGCATGGCTCCCGATTGGGCTAGGGCAACTCGCCCACTGGTGCTAGTATTCACAGCCATTGCTTTCGTCGTAACGATTATTTTCAATGCAAATGTCGAGGCTCAAGGTGGGGCTTATGCGACAGGAGTATTGGTACTAATGAGTTCGGCGGCTTTTGCGGTAACTCTATCAGTTAGGAAAGGGGCTAATGCCTCGATCGCTAAAACTTCAATGTTTAGCGTGATTACCATATTATTTATCTACACGACGATCGTTAATGTCGTCGAACGTCCTGACGGGCTGAAGATTGCCAGTCTATTTATCGGTTCGATCGTGGCTGTATCTCTAGTATCGCGGGTCATGCGATCGACTGAACTACGAGTAGAAACGATCGAAATGGACGAAATGGCTCAAAGCTTTATCGCAGAAGATGTCAGAGGTACTGTCCGCCTGATTGCTAACCGCAAGCAAGCTGGAGATGAACAAGAATATTTCGAGAAGGAACGCGAAGTGCGGGATGACAACCACATTCCCGAAAGTGACTCAGTGCTATTCTTGGAAATTCAGATCTCGGATGCGTCTGAGTTTGTCGGCAAAATCGAGGTACAAGGTGTGAAAGTGAGTGGTTATCGGATTCTCCGCGCCAAGGGAGCCGCCGTCCCCAATACGATCGCTGCCATCTTACTCGATATTCGCAACCACAATGAATCTGGTCGCTATCCCCACGCTTATTTTGGTTGGGTAGAAGGCAACCCGATTCAATATTTGATGCGGTTCCTCCTCTTCGGCGAAGGCGACACCGCTGTAGTTACCCGCGAAGTCATTCGCCGCGCCGAGCCAGATCCCAATCGTCGCCCAGGTATTCACGTCGGCGGATAAGAACCATAAATTAAACAACCTGTGTAGGTTGGGTAAAAGCATTAAACCCAACCTAAAGCCTAAAGCCTAATATCTAAAGCCTAGATGAACACTGGTAAAAAAGGAGAAGAAGTCGTCGCCCAGTGGTTAATTTCCCGTGGCGGCAAAATCCTGCATCAACGATGGCGATGGAAAAGAGGCGAAATTGACCTCATCGCCATCGAATCAGATACCCTACTATTTATTGAAGTCAAAACCCGCAATCGATCGAATTGGGATGCCGATGGACTCCTGGCGATTACTCCCCAGAAGCAAGCCAAAATCGTCACTACCGCCCAACTGTTCCTGCTCAAGCATCCCCACCTCGCCGAGCAACCCTGTCGCTTTGATGTCGCCATTGTCCGCCATCAGCCGATTAGCAGATCGATCGTCGGTACACCACTGCATATTTGTACCGATCTCGCGACCGAACAGAATTTGTTACTGATTGGATACATTTCTGGGGCATTCGACGGATAAATTTAATTATTGCTACTAGCTCTAAATGACTCAAAATAGGCAAGTTTGCACGACAACTGATAAGGGATCATAATTTCTTAATAATTGGCGATTTCGATCTAAGAAAAGGTATTCAGAGATACAAACAGTGCGATCGAAAATGCGCTAGAAAGGGAGTATGCAAGTTGTGATATCTCCGTAAATCTACTGTTGTCAAATCGGCACGAACTAAGACATGATATATATCGTGAGCAAATTTGGTTCGGAACCAAGTCGGTCGATGTGGTCATAGTACGTTTGTCATCGGCACAGCGGTTTTGTCCGGAAATCAATCCCCAACCTGCGTAGTTTACTCTAAATGAACATTTCACCTTCGATCGCCGTCATCAACAGCGGTTGCCTCCATCGGTAGCGCTAATACATCTCATATTATGGTTTCCAACTTATCCAGACTTGCTCGTTTATTCTTTCTCGGATCTACAGCACCAGCAACTAACGATTTTCATCACTCAGCCAAATTCGATCTACTCAAACCATTGCGGGGATGGTTAGACAATCTCAAAATTTCCAATCCCCGATTAGCCCACAAGCTTTGTCAACTAATTCCCTCTCAATGTCCCTTTGAACGCGATCTCAATTTATTTGGACACACCCTCGTACACATTCCGCCGATGTGTAAGCTCAACCCTCTCTATGATGAAGTGGTGATGCTCCGATTTAAAGCAATGTGTTATCTCGCCGATGAATGCGGGGAAGATATCAGTCAATATTGCTAACTAATTTAGTCGATCGTCGTTGGCGTAAGCCTCTCCGTAGGAGAATCGTTGATGGCGAATTAGGACAGCGAGGTTCGATAGGACTTAGAATATAGAGTCCAGCCTAGTATCGATCCTAATATATGTCCAAGCAACAGTCGCCAGAACAGCCAGAACCACATTCGACACTAGCCGAAATTCGGGCGACTCGCCTGGTTAAAGCCGACAAACTCCGCGAAATAGGGATGAATCCCTATGCTTACAACTGGGTATCTACTCACCAAGCCGCAGCATTACAGCTAGAGTACGCAGATCTAGCTAGCGGTGAGGAAGTAGATATCCCCGTCTCGATCGCTGGGCGCATCTTAGCACGGCGGGTGATGGGCAAATTAGCATTTTTTAGTATTCAAGACGAGACAGGTTCGATTCAGCTCTTTCTGAGTAAGCCGCAGATCGAGGAAGGGATGCCAGATCTGCCAGATGCCTTCAGTCATCTCAAGCAATTAACCGATGTCGGCGATATCCTCGGCGTGAAAGGAACGATTAAACGCACGGAAAAAGGGGAACTCTCGATCCTCGTTAATGAGTATGTGATGTTAACAAAATCACTACTACCCCTTCCCGACAAATGGCATGGTTTAACCGATGTCGCCAAACGCTATCGTCAACGCTACGTCGATCTAATCGTCAATCCCTCAGTCCGCGATACCTTTAGAAAACGCTCCCTGATTACCGCTGGAATCCGTCGCTATCTCGAAAACCTCGACTTCATCGAAATCGAAACCCCCGTCTTGCAGTCAGAAGCAGGCGGAGCCGACGCGCGTCCATTTAATACCTATCACAACACTCTGGAAATGCCGCTGTACCTGCGGATTGCCACTGAGCTGCACCTGAAACGCCTAATCGTTGGCGGCTTCGAGAAAGTATTTGAACTAGGGCGCATCTTCCGCAACGAAGGTGTCTCCACCCGCCATAACCCCGAATTCACCAGCATCGAGGTATATCAAGCCTATGCTGACTACGAGGATATGATGACCCTCACCGAAGACATGATTACCACCGTCGCCCAGTCAGTCCTGGGAACCCTGGAAATCACCTATCAAGAAACCCCCATTAGTCTCACCGCTCCTTGGCGACGAGTAACGATGCACGATATCGTCAAAGAAACCACCGGACTAGATTTTAGTACCTTCGACAATCTAGAGACAGCCCAAACAGCCGTCAAAACCGCTGGCATTCATGGCTGTAATGACATTAAAACCCTCGGCAAACTCTTGAACGAGGTATTCGAGCAAAAGTGCGAATCAACCCTGATCCAGCCCACTTTCGTCCTCGATTATCCCACCGAAATCTCGCCCCTCGCCAAGCCACATCGATCGAAACCAGGCATCGTCGAGCGGTTTGAACTATTCGCAGTCGGACGGGAACTAGCCAATAGTTTCTCAGAATTAACCGATCCCATCGATCAACGGGAACGCCTAGAGGCTCAAGCTACCCGCAAAGCCGAAGGCGATAACGAAGCCCACGATGTCGATGAAGACTTCCTCACCGCTCTAGAATACGGGATGCCCCCTACAGGGGGATTGGGAATTGGGATCGATCGATTAGTGATGCTCTTATGTGATTGTGCCAGTATACGCGATGCGATCGCTTTCCCACTCTTGAAACCAGAACCAACCGAACAATCTGGAGACGATTAGATCAAAGTAGGGTGTGTTGTCCAGAAGGGTAACGCACCATTATTTTCTAAATTTGGTTAAATTTGCTTGAGCGTGGGCACATTAAGAGAGTACTACGCTAGCATAAAAATGATAGAGACTCTAGAAAATGATATTACTAAATATGTAGTATCAGATTATCTCAAAAACTTTTTACATGAGAAGGTAAACTTACCTTTTGAAAATAAATCTCTTGTGACAAGTAGTTGGCGAAGAGAAGTTCTCAATCCTTATAAGGATCGTGACTATGCTCGGATAAAAGACATGAGAGATATCATAGAGGGAGGTCAAGCAGACTTTGACAAAGAATTCAAAGGAATTACACCAAAAGAGAAAGTATTATTATATTGTTACAGAAACTTTGAACAACATCTTGTAAGTCAGATGTACATTTTTGAGAGTCACGCTGATATTTTGAAACAATATGTTTCTAACGATGATCCAGCAGTCTTTATTGATTATGGTTGTGGCCCAATGACTTCCGGTATAGCACTAGCAAGGTGTTATGCAGAATTTATCAGTACGAATGGAGATCCGTTAAAGATCAATTACATCGGAATTGATAGCTCTGAAACTATGTGTGAAAAAGCTGATGACTTTCGGAAGTATCCTAATCTATTTCATGAGGATAGTAAGTTTGAATTTATAAAAGAAGTTTATCTACCAGAGTGTTTGGATAAGTATATATCCGAAAAGTCAACTATTTTCTTTAACTTTTCTTACTTTTTTGCAAGCCCTACTCTTGTCGTAGAGGACTTGGTACTTAGAATCCAGCATTTGTCAGAAAAATATCCTAACCAAATGGTTATACTATTTCAGAATCCAGATAGTAATGATGGAAGAATAAATGGAAAATGGGATCATTTTAAAAAATCTTTAACAAACTTTAAATCATCACTAAGTGGCGAAAGTGGTGGAAAGAAAGAGCTAATTTGCTATATGAAAAACACAGAAATACCTTCTAGAACGCCACGAGATACTCATCTGTATTATGACATTAGGTGTAAAAGTGAAATATGCCTGAACAACTAAATCTATTCGATACATGTTTAGATCATTCTGAAAACTCTCGACAAAGCCTTTGCGATTGTCAAGAAGACATCGCAATGTGTCGAGAGATAACTTTTCCTGAAATTGATGGGTTAATTTACGTAAGTAATTTTATCAATCGTAGAGAACATGATGAACTAATTGCTAATATAGATAGTCAGATTTGGTTGACAGATTTAAAGAGAAGGGTGCAACATTATGGATACAAATATGACTACAAAAATCATCAGATCAATAGAGAGATGTACATAGCTCCCTTACCTGATTGGGCTTTGGTAATAGCCAATAGAATTCATGACAAGTATAGTCATACTTTGCCAGACCAGGCGATTATCAATGAATACGAGCCAGGTCAAGGAATAGAAAATCACATTGATTGTAAGACATGCTTTCGGGAGACTGTTGTCTCATTAAGTCTTGGATCGCCGTGTGTCATGAATTTTATTAAGTCCAGAGGTGATGAGAAAAAATCTATTTTGTTAGAGCCTAGAAGCTTAGTTGTATTAAACAAAGCTTCTAGATATGATTGGACTCACGGCATTAGTAAAAGAAAAAGTGATGTTTGGAACAACGAAAAATTCTTAAGGGGCAGGCGTGTTTCATTAACATTTAGAACGGTAATATTACCTAATTAGGTTAATTGACGCACTATTATGAAATAGTGTACGTTGGCTGTATACGTTGACATGTAGTGTCGATAGATAGCGAATAACATTAAGATTATCCAGCTTCCATGAGAGTTAGATAATCTTCAGGAAACAGCATATTCTGAATATTCGCGCACAGAAGGATGGTGAAATCCCACGACAAGTTCCTTTTTAAAGATTCCCATCTCTTCTAATTCCTTATCCACTTCAATATCAGTATTATTTTCCTGAATCCAAATTTTATCACCTTTGATATCAAAGTGAAAAATGCAGTTGTGAATCCGGCGTTGGTTATCCCAGCCAGTGCGAAACAGTAGATATCGATCGTTAACAGTATCAAAAATTAACTGCGTTTCAATCTCTGGATTTTTACTACCATAGCTAGAATAGTTGCTGAGAAACTCCTGCAAGCATTTGCGGTAGAAAGCTACTCTATCCATAATTCAATCTCCTGCGTTATTTGACTATAAACTATGATTTTGGTGGGATAAAATCTAAAAACTTCCTGGATGAGAATTTCCTGAAACAACTTATCATAGGTGAGTTTTGGTACAGCTAAATACAATTCTCGCTCGGGTTCCTGAAGTTTGAGTGCAACACGATACGTTAGATATTGACCCAAGGCACCATAGAAGTCTGTAATTTGGGATGCACTGATAAAACTTTTAACCTCAACGGCAATTTTGCGATCGTCTTTTGTTGCTGCAATTAATGGCTCTGCGGCTAGATCGATTTGAATGTTGACATTGCCAATGCTCAGATACAGCGGATCGTCTGTAATTTTCCATCCGGTTTGGATGAGTGCCTGCTTCACCAAATCATGGAAACGATCTTTACGAGACATAATTTGTAAAACTTGCTATCACCGCTAGAATTTTATCATCTCGATCGTCATTATATAAATTTAAGGGCGAATCTGTCGTAATATTTAAGCAAAAGAAGCATTCCACAACGCTCATGTTTCCAGTCATATATTCAGACGAATTTTTATTGCACGAGACAGGAGAATTTCATCCCGAACAACCAGGACGGCTGACTGCGATCGAATCTGCCTTAAAACGATCGAACTTCGCGAACCAGATTGAATGGCGATCCCCCACCTCAATCGCTGCTAAATCGCCACTACCCTGGATCGAACAAATCCATCCAGCCGAATATATTCGTACAGTCGAACAACTCGCCCAGCAAGGCGGATCGATCGATGAGGATACAGTCGTCTCTCTCAAAACCTATGAAGTCGCGCTCCTAGCTGTCAATGCTTGGCTGGATGGCGTGGATCTTGCCATGACGGGACAACCTTCATTTGTGCTGGCTCGTCCGCCTGGGCATCATGCAGAGCCGTTGGGGGGGATGGGATTTTGTATTTTTAGTAATGCGGCGATCGCGGCTACATACGCCCTGGCAAATGGTGCCGAGCGGGTGGCGATTCTCGATTGGGATGTCCATCACGGCAATGGTACCCAAGCAGTAGTTGCTCAAAATCCCCAGATGGCTTACTGTTCGCTGCATCAGTCTCCCTATTATCCAGGTACTGGTAGATCGATCGAGCGCGGAGTACATCGAAATATCCTAAATTTACCGATGCAGGCGGGGAGTACGATGGAGGATTATCAGCCTTTGTTTGAAACTAAAGTGATTCCGTTCTTGACTGATTTTCGCCCAGATTTATTAATAGTCAGTGCGGGATACGATGCCAATCATGACGATCCATTAGCGAGTATTTCGCTTCAGCCTGATGATTTTGGGGTGTTTACCAATTATTGTTTGCAGGTGACGCGGAAGATTGTATTTGGGTTGGAAGGTGGGTATGATTTTGATTCTTTGGGTGCATCTGTGGTGGCGACAATCGATCGATGTTTGAGAGCTTAGAGATGCAAAAAGAAGCCCGACTTTTTGGAAAAGCGGCTCGCGATCCTCGGGTTCCCCGAGGGTTTAGCGAGACAAGACAGTCGGGTTTCTTAGCCCACCCTATTTTAATTAACTATTAACAGTTAATGCTGCTTCTTCCAGTTTAGTTTTAGCTGCATACAACCGATTGAGCGCATTGATATAGGCTTGTGCCGAGGCAACAATAATATCGGTATTCGCGGCATAGCCAGAATAGGTATAGTCCTGATATTTGAGCCGAATTGTCACCTCACCGATCGCATCAATGCCGCCTGTAACTGATTGAACCGAAAATTCGATTAATTTGTTCGGAACATCAATCACGCGGTTGATCGCTTTGTAGACGGCATCTACGGGACCAGTACCGATCGCGGCATCGCTTAATTCTTCGCCATTGGGTTTGCGGATGGTGACAGTGGCGGTAGGTTGAGCACGATCGCCACAGGTTACTTGGACACTATCGAGAACAAAGATTTCTGGAACTTTTTGGGTTTCATCATTGACAATCGCTTCGAGATCTCGATCGGTAATCTCTTTTTTCTTGTCAGCAACATCTTTAAATCTCAAGAAGGCTTTATTGAGATCGTTCTCAGATAATTCTATCCCCAATTCTAATAGACGAGTACGGAACGCATTCCGCCCCGATAATTTACCGAGGACGATCGAATTGTCAGTTAAGCCGATCGACTGAGCATCCATAATCTCATAGGTGAGCTTATTTTTCAGTACGCCATCTTGATGAATTCCCGATTCATGGGCAAAGGCATTGGCTCCGACGATCGCTTTATTTGGTTGGACGATCATACCAGTTAGGCTAGATACCAAGCGGGAAGTTTTATAAATTTGGCGGGTATCTATATTGGTTAATGAAGTAGTAGAATCAACGGGACGACCGAGGAAGGGATTGAAATATTGACGGCGCACATGTAGAGCCATCACCAGCTCTTCTAATGAGGCATTTCCGGCTCGTTCGCCGATGCCATTAATCGTGCATTCTAATTGCCGCGCTCCGTGTTTTACAGCTTCTAAGAAGTTAGCAACAGCCAATCCTAAATCATCATGCCCATGCACTGAAATAACTGCTTTGTCGATATTTGGGACGTTCTCTACGATCCCCTTAATTAATGCACCAAATTCAGCGGGAGTCGTATAACCAACTGTATCGGGAATATTAACAGTAGTTGCTCCAGATGCGATCGCCGCTTCCAATACCTCATAAAGATACTGCGGATCTGTCCGCACTGCATCCATTGGCGAAAACTCCACGTCATCCATCAAAGACTTGGCGTAAGCTACCATTTCTTGAGCAATGTCTAAAACTTCAGCACGAGATTTTTTGAGCTGATACTCTAGATGAATATCTGATGTGGAAATAAAAGTATGAATTCGACCCTTAGCAGCAGGCTTAAGTGCATCAGCAGCAGCTTTGATATCTTTTTCATTCGCCCGTGCCAATCCGCAAATAATCGGCCCAGATGGCGTGCCAACTAGATCGGCGATCTGCTGAACCGCTTCAAAGTCACCCCGACTAGAGTAGGGAAAACCAGCTTCAATCACATCTACGCCCAACCTTGCTAATTGACGAGCAATGGTCAGTTTCTCATCAGAATTCAGCGTTGCGCCTGGAGATTGTTCGCCATCACGGAGGGTGGTGTCAAAAATAATTACGCGATCGGATTCTGGCTGTTGAGTCATGAGGTTAGCTACCTAAAATAATAATGCTAGGAGTTACTAGTACGTTCTAGAAACCCGACTTTTTGAAAAAGTCGGGTTTCTGCTTTAAGGTGACAGATTTACCTAAAAGGATATCTGCCACCTAAATAAGTTCTAGTAACTCAAATAAAGGACACTGCATGATTATAATTAACGGTTTTTGTTCTAACACTGCGACTATTTCTCCTACAGAGAATCAACTTTTTCAATGCGATCGCGAATATCATTGAGATCGATATAGCGATCGGTGACATTCCTCAGCTCTCTGGCGATCATTCCTTCGGTTGAGATGACGGTGATATGGGTATTCTTGGATCTGAGTAGCTCGATCGCCCGCTCAAAGTCACCATCACCGCTGAATAGTACCACTCGATTGTACTGATCTACAGTATTAAACATATCGACCACAATTTCAATATCTAGATTCGCCTTCTGAGAATAGCGACCAGATGTATCATCGTAATACTCTTTGAGGATTTTGGTGCGGACTGTATAGCCGAGACTGATCAGCGCATCCCGAAAGCCCCGTTGGTCTTGAGCGTCTTTGAGTCCAGTATACCAAAAAGCATTGATCAGCATCAATTCTGGTTCTTTCGTAAAATACTCCAGCACGCGCCGAGGATCGAAAAACCACCCATTCTTTTGTTGGGCATAAAACATATTATTGCCGTCCACAAAGATGGAGAGACGGTTAGCAGCAGAAAACATTATAATAGTACCTATGTTATTTCTTATAAGTTAAATTAGGCAGATCTAATATCTATTTCATCTGGATTGAGCCAAATTAGATTGACACAAATAACTAGGGTCTGGGATTATCCAACCATAGAGTTATAGAGGATGTAGATACGATCTTTGGTGCTTAATTTAGCTAGTTAATTTTAAAGATATAGAAATTAAGTATGAGGATTCTGGCTTTGTAGATAGATATTTATCCGCTACAACAGCCGTCTAAAGAGTTAGATAATTAATAAAAATGGAGGAGTAACGCAATTTAGCGCGGGTAGAACTCCCTCAAAAAATATTTAACAGTTAGCATAATAGTTAGGAGAATATGTATATATGGCTTTCATCTTACCAAACTTCGACTACTTCAGCTCAAGTTCTTCACATTACGGCTTGAAGGCGATCGTGATTAGTATGGATGCTCGGAGATTGGTCGATCTGAGCTGTCAAACACTAACGAGCCAAAACTAGTAGAAATATCGCTGGGGCAGATAGGTCCCTAATCACAGATCGTAGTTAGTGACTAAAATTCGGGTATGCTGATGTTGACGATCTAATCAAATCTTGTAGTTTCAGGGCAATTGCAACCTTTTTGCCATGAAATTGAGTCTAGATCTATATAAGTATTGTCTTGTCGATTTTATTATTCGGATGGAACCTCCGAATAAAACCGCCGCTTAAACCCCGTCCATAACTAGCCGATCGATTTTCGTAATATGATAGCATCGCCGATCAATGGCCCTATGTCCGAGTCACTCATGGGGGTACTAGAAACTCTGCCAAATCCAGGTATTGCGGGAGCTGCATGTCCACGCCGCACTAGGGTGGAACTCGATCTGATGCTACTGGCGATCGAAGCGATCGAATCTAGCAGCTCAGAGCAAATTTTAGAGCTTGCTAAAGAATTAAACTTGGATGACACGATTAAAAATCGGATCGTGCTGTGGCGGATGCGATCGACTAATCCGATGCGTCGCGCCCATACCCGTCGCAATTTATCAGTCAATGAAGCCAAGGCTCTCAGCGCGATTTGTTGCAGATTGGCAAGTCGGTTGACAGTGACGATTCGGCAGCTCTTACTCGCCCAGCAGCAGCTCAGTATCAAGCAAATTCCACCAGAGTGCAATTTCAGACTCTCTGAATATCTCGATCGTTTTCGTGCTCATTTTCGGAGTCGGATGAATCCCCGCCGCACCAAAGTGGCAATTTATCAAGATGATGATGAGTTAAACCAATTGGCAATCTCATTGCTGGGCAAACTACTTTTTTGTACTGGAACACTCGGTACTCAAAGGTTGTGGATGAGTCTATTTGATGGAGAAGTCAAATAGGATCTAGCGATTACGGATATTACCCCGATCGAATCATGAGAGCTAGCTTAATGGTTCGTTACAATAGAAACAATCGATGTTTTGAGTAGCAGGTGACTGTGATGAATGGTAATATCCGTGTCGGATCATTGTTTGGCATTCCTTTCTACGTTAACCCTTCGTGGTTCTTGGTGTTGGCGTTGGTAACGTGGAGCTATGGTACTGGTTTGGCGGAACAGTTCCCCAATCTGCCAGGGAATAGTCCGTTATTGTTGGGATTGGTTACGGCAATACTGATGTTTAGTTCCGTCCTCGCTCATGAGCTGGGACACAGCTTTGTGGCGATTAAGCAGGGGATTAAAGTCGATTCGATTACCTTGTTCATTTTTGGCGGATTGGCCAGCTTAGAGAAGGAATCTGAGACACCAGCAGCCGCTTTTTGGGTGGCGATCGCTGGCCCTGCGGTTAGTTTATTATTATTTGGGCTGCTGACGACGATCGGCTTTGCAGGTCACATTACTGGCCCTCTAGCCGCAATTATCGCAGTACTCGCCGCAATTAATTTATCATTGGGTTTATTCAACCTGATTCCTGGACTACCTCTCGATGGTGGGAATATTCTCAAAGCGATCGTTTGGAAAGTTACTGGCAATCAGTACAAAGGTGTAAAAATCGCTAGTATTGTCGGTCAAGGTTTTGGTTGGGTAGCAATCTTATCGGGACTAGTACCGATCCTGTTGTACGGTAATTTCGACAATATCTGGAACTTGCTCATCGGTTCGTTCCTACTCCAAAATGCTGGTCGCTCTGCTCAATTTGCCCGAGTCCAAGAGCGGTTAACCGGATTAACTGTCGGCGATGCAATCACCCCCAACAGTCCGATGATCGCTGATGATATTACGCTCCGAGAATTTGTAGATCGGCGTACCCTGACTGGTAGTAACTGGCAGAAGTTTCTCGTTACAAATGAGTCTGGGCATCTCGTCGGTGAATTGGCATTGGACGCGCTCAAGGCTGTGCGATCGGATCGATGGGCGCATACTTTAGTGGGCGAGATTATGGAAACAGTTGAGCCATCTACGATTATCATTAGCGATCGACCATTATTACAAGCGATCGAACAATTGGAATCCAAGCATGTGACGACGTTGAGTGTGACCAACAGCGATGGTATTCTGCTCGGACTATTGGAGAAATCTGCTGTTATCAATCTCTTGCACCGTCAACCTCAAGCTAATCCTGCCTAGAGATATTTGTCGATCGAAATATGTTAGCAGCGGTTGAAACCACTGCTAGTGGTGCAAAGTCCGCCTACGCGGACTGACTGGATTGAAGTTGCTGCTAATTTTGGTATTTCGATCGAATGATGTCGATTGTCTGTTCGAGATATGTTATTATACTGGGGTGGCAAATTAACTGGCCCAAATGCGAGCGTAGTTTAGTGGTAAAACTACAGCCTTCCAAGCTGTTGTTGTGGGTTCGATTCCCACCGCTCGCTTACCCTCAAAGCCTTATCCCGTATCATGTACATTAACTAATTATTTGTCACTGTTAACACATTAGTGTCAATTTAACTAATTATTTGTCACTGTTAACTAATTAGTGTCATTATTCACGTAAGCTGTCGAACATTTAAAACACTCTTTTTGTCCTCTACAACCCTTGTTATAAGGGATTCAGTCAAAATATTTGGATGACAGACAGCTTACAACCATCAGTGCATGGCGATATTTACATCACCACAACAACAGCTTGCTTTCAACTATTCTTATTTTAACCATAGCAATCCTAAATCAGTTGCGAATGATGGCTCTATTCTCAGAAAGGGTTTGAGCGACGTAAAACTCAGTAACTCAAATAGGATCTGTCACTTTCAACCACTCCTTACGAAGAAGGATGGTTGCGACCTGGCAGCAGCAATTAACTTTGATAACGCCCGATCCTTTCAACCACTCCTTACGAAGAAGGATGGTTGCGACATCGCTATCTGCTCGATCGCGAACATTACTACCCCCTTTCAACCACTCCTTACGAAGAAGGATGGTTGCGACAGCGGTTATGAATCGAGTATGCCCCAAAAGGATTTGAGGTGTGTCGATCGCGAACCTAGTCAATCAGACTTCTCGTGCTAGACCTCGATAGAACAATCTGGCGATCTAAATCACTCAGAAGCATCATTTAGTCTAGATTTGAAGATTCAGCGCGAACCTCCCAGGAAAGTTGCCCTTACTATGGGTTCGCGCGAACTTCAAAGAATAGTTTCCACAAATGTGGATGATTTGGTAGCTACTGAGCAGTAAACCTGCATCCGTATTGCTGGGAGCGCACCTGATTCCTGTCTGAAAGAGACAGCAGCATCGAGACTTGCAGCTACCAGGGTCAGAAAGTAAAACAGTATCTCTACTGTCAAACAAACCCTCATTTAACACGTTGGAGCGGTTATTGCTAACATTCAACGCGGCGCGATTAATAATACTTACATTCTATTTTCTAGGTACAAAATTAGCAAGTTAAGAAACTGCTCTTTTGGCATATGCAGATAGGGCAATTTCCCTGGCTCGTTCGTTAGGACTTGCTCTGGCTGGCTGACTACCATACTCGATCGCAATTCCAGACTGTGCTGCTTTACTAATAATTGATTCGCTCAGACGATTGTAGCTCCAATTATGGAGGCTGATTCGTACTTGTTTGACATATTTTTTTTGCCCTTCCAGATAGTCAGGAATTTTTAGCTGTGCCATTGCATCTACTTCATTTTGGATACTCAAGCGAATTTGGTCTAGTTTTGGTAATGCAATACTATCAGCTTGGTAGATTTGAGCTAATTCGACGATCGATTTAGCAAATAATCGATCGAGATGTTCTCCCAATTCAGAATTAGAGAACTGCCTCGATAAACCTTGCTTTTGAGCTTTATGGCTTGAATGTCGTTGCTGGGTTTGAAGATTCCGTTGACGATTTACAAGTCGATAATTGTCGCCTAATAACTGTTTGGTATTGCGATAAGCGATGATATCTCTAGTTGTTAGGTCGATCGCGATCGCAGTAACGGGAGATTTCAATCCCACACTCACTGCCACCATAATGTTGGACTGTCCCTGATATATAGGCTTACTGGAACGGTTAAATGGTCGATCTAGTTTGTCTAGAGTAGATTGAAGGCGTTTAACATAGTTATCTTGAGTGTTGGTACGATCGACCTTTTCCTTCATTGCGACAAGCTTTTGAGTCGTACCTGCTGCCACTTCTCGCTTGACTAATTCTGTCCCCTCTGCGGTTAAGAGCCGAGTATCTAAGGTACAGGAAAGATACAACTGATATACATTCCAAGGTTCTCCCTTATCTTTCCTTGGTGCCCATTGTAATTTAGCCGACCGCAGTAGAAAGAGGCTGCTGGTATGCTGTCTTTTACTGGCTAACATGGTTTGGTAGTCAGACAAGAATCGTTGGAAGTAATGTAGTTGTCTTTGACCACAACCAATCGTAAATTCATGTTCGCTAATACCGCCGATATGCAGACCAATCTTGTCTTGTTGGGTACCAAGCCACATTAAGTCCATATTGCTTTCCAATACGATCGGAAATGGAACTAAATTTGGTCTTGCCAATAATTGGGACTGCCATCTTGAAGCTTCAGCATTATCGATCGGAACGTCTCTGGTTGCTAATTCTAAAGTAGTGAGGAATCTCTCTCCTGTGAGATCTCGTCCTTGCGGCAGACGGTTTTCGAGTTGTTGGGTTAGACGTTTTACTTGATTCTCAATCTTGCTCCGATATTTGAGGAATTTTTGGGGGTCTTTATCGGTCTCTGAAGGGATTTGACAGCGATTTCTCAGTAAATAGGCAATCGCACTCCGACTTAATAAATCTTCAGTTCGTTCATAAGCTTGGTACAAACTTTTGCGGAGATTTTTTTGGGATTCTACTGAATTATCAGCAGATTGGTAGCGCAGGAGCAGAGCTTGTGCTTTGCTTCTAATTTGGTCTAAACTTTGTCCACAATCAGCGATAGATTCCTCGTCGGTACGCAGCATTCTCAGCCAGGAAATTTTGCCTTTTAATTGCCACTCAACGCGCTTTTGAATTGCCAGCCAGGATTTGAATGTGTAAAGTACTGTTTTCTCTGCGGAGATATGAAATTTAGCTGGTTGGTTGCTGAATCGAGGATCTGTTTTGAGTGTCTTAGCTAATTTTGTGACTTCGGCAGTGGGAAGCTTGCCTTTGCTGCGCCAGGTGGAAAAGTCAGAATGGATAGCAACTAGACGCAATAATTCGTTTACCAGTGGGGTATTACGATCGCTCATCAACTCCCAGAGATATCGTCGGGCAGTTTCATCGGCAAATAGTCGGCACTGGACAGTGATTTGGCTCATAAAGATACTAAGACAACATTTGTTGATGACATATTTGTTTGGTAGCTGGCTGGGGTACGATCGATACTATGCAGGAGCCATTTTTTACTAGTAAGCAAGCAGCAAACATATCGGGCTGCACCTTGCGTCAATTGCAATATTGGCGGGAGAAAGAAATTGTTGTGCCCACAGTCAGTTCTCAGGGAACGGGACGGAGCATTTACTACAGTCCGGCGGAGGTTGTAGAACTGGGGATTATGGAATATTGTCTGGGATCGGGATTAAACATGGAAATCGCCGCTGCTGCTCTCAAATCATTAAAGGACAAGTCCCCCAATCTGATTCAGGCAGTATCCCAGCCATGGTTGTTGTCTTGGAATGGACAAAAGAAAACACTGGATGTGGTCGATTTTGATGAAATACAGGCGATAGAGTGGTTGAAAGCAGGTAGAGTCATGATTCTGCTGCGGTTTGAAGAGGTAGCTTTTCTTCGATCGGTCAAAGATGCGCTAGCTATTTATCATTCGAGACATCGATCGAATCTCGGTTGATTCTTTTAGGCATGGTCGATAGATAGTTGACGATACTAGTATAAAACAATTATGTGCTTATTTAACCAGTCTCTCACAAGTTATTTTTTATTTCCAGGTTCCGAGCTAAATAATTCCTCTGTACTATTCAATTGGCTCGGTTTACACTCGATAAATTTTTGCCCATCACTCGATCGATCGAGTGAGATAGATTCCCAAAGCGAGACTCTAAAAAAGCCTCAAAATCGTCATTCCACAAGGTCAGAGGTTCGATTGAATGCGATCTCAAAATCTCATCTAGCCGCGATCTAGAAATACCATGCTGTTCTACCAACCGAGCCAAATACACCGATGGCGATTGAGATCCGATAAACCGATTCGTATCTTTTCGCAGTGGAGTTCGATTGAGCAGACAATTATATCGAGCCGATGGAATTCCTTGCTGCTTGCACCAAGCCTCTGGAAATACATGATGGGACTCAATCTCCCCATCGAATGCTTTCACGTCTCGCAGTATCTCTCCAGAGACAAAATCAATCGCCCCCTGCTTGCGGAGTAGTGCATTCAAAGTCTTATAAATGGCTCCCTGTCGTCTGGTGGTATTGAACAATTTTTCCCGATTGAAGCCTACAGTATCGAGATTACTCGGTATTTTCCCACCAGCTAGCCACTCAGGAAGCTCGATCGTATCGTTAGCTGTCCGCTTATTTTGCCAATTATTATAAATCTCGCCAAACGAACACGACCACCACCAGTGTTCTAATTGAGTACGTCCCAGATCGTTAGGTAATCCAATAATTGCCAGTGCTGATGCCAAAGCTAGTAACTGACTAGAATAGGCAATATCTTCAGGATGGACGAATCCTAAACTATGCAAGAATTTAGCCGCTTGCTCAAAACCTGCCAGTGTCATCGGTGCAAATTGTCGGTAATCCGCTAATTCCAGATCGAGGATATTACGACGACCGCAGCCGATACTTGGTAGATGATTGGCTCTAGGATTTTCCTTCAACACCTGCTCTCGACAGTGATGAGTTGCGACCAGAGTTACTGCTGATAGCCAATCGGTATTTCGCACACCTTGAAGGACTCCAAATCTTGATAACTGCTGACTGATATCTGCAAAATGATCTCGGAGAGAGAAGTCTTCTGCGGCGAAACAGGCGGTTACAAGGTCGAAGAAGGTCATCGGTGTAGGCATTTCATGCATATCTTCAAAGATCTGACAAACGGCTACTTTAGACAGTTCTGGGCGCAATTGAATAATTGGCAGTTGATAATGCTCGAATCTTTTGACAATTTCTAATTCAAACTGTCGGGCGAGAGCTAATTTCTCTGGATCGTAGTTCCAGTATTTCTGAAATCCGTCACGCCATTGGGCATAGTTAAAGATGGCAGAGACGGGAAATAATAATTGCTCGTACTCTTTTTCGCTGGTAGTACAGTCAATCTTCCGGTGTTGAGTTTTTTTGGTTTGCGATCGAGGTAATGAAATAATCGCATCTACTCGCTCGACCGCTGGATTGAGTGCGGCAGGGATATCGATGTAATACCATCGCTCTTGAACTCGATGGGTTTGACGGTCGCGAATACTAACTGCGACACCAGAGCGCAAGCACATGAACATACTGGTTAACCGCTGTTGTCCATCCAAAATCAGACTTTCAGGGATGGGTTCCTCTTTGAGTCGAACACCTTCAAGCAGTCGTGGCTTGAAAGTAAAACTGCTACTGCTATTGACTTTAATCGTTAGGATTGCACCAATTGGGAAAGATTGAGAGATGCTGGCAATCAGTTTGACGATTTGTTCGTTGCACCAAGTGAAACTACGCTGAAGATCGGGTAATTGAACTTTGCCTGTGTGGATCTCTTCGAGCAAGTCGCCGAGAGATTCTTTAGTGTTGTCGAACATTCCGATCGAGTTCATAGATCTCTTTGAATCTTTTTTCCCTGTAGTGGCGATAATGGGCATTTACCAAATTAGATGAGATGGTAATCGGAGTTTCCCGTTCGATATACAAACGATACCAGCAGCTAGATTTTGCTGGTATTGCTGTGTTTTGGGCATTGCCTTTGTCTTCTGAGACTTTTAACAGTGCGGGTGATTGACGTTTGCTATTGCGGTTCTTCCTGGCAGTCGATTCGCGGAGCTGGTTTTCAATCATCTTAATTGTGTTAGCTGAAACTGTCAACTAAATGCGCTAACAAATGAATAATTAGTTAGCCTCACTGACTTTCTGATGGGATCTGACGATCGATCGCATTGCTGTCATGCGATCATAGGAGTCTAACCTCGCAAGGGGTTGACGTTTGCTATTGCGATTCCTCCTGGCAGTCGATTCGCGGGGCTAGTTTTTGCTCGTCTTCTTACGCTATCAAATCGTCAACCTTGCGCTAACTGTAAAGAGTAAGTAGCTGGTATGGACATGAAACAATTGCGTCTCAGAGTCAAACTTCGGACTGTTGATGTCGCAAGTAGGGTTGGTATCGCCGAGTCTTCGGTACGAAATTGGGAAAAAGGACGCACGATTCCTAAACTAACCATCGATAAGGTGGCAGTTTTATGTGAGTTGTATCAATGTTCGATCGCGGAGCTGGCTCAATCTGCTCAGGAGTCGATTTCAAAAGCAGATGTCAATCTCAACTCAGGCAAGATTTCAGATAGTTCAGCGGCTGAATAGCTGGTTGGTTGCTGAAGAATACTGGCTAGGGGTTTAGTAAGATTTACAAACCCCTGAGCTTGTGATGACCTCTACAGATTAATCAATCGACAATCCGACCAACCACGAGGGATGTCGATCTGATGATAGAGAATATCGATCCATTCCCCGTCATCAGGTAGATGCTTTGCGTTTACACAAATTACCCAATGGCAGTGCATTCCTAACGAAACGCGCACATCCTTCCATGAATAGGCTTGCCGTTGCTTCATCAATCGATATGCACGAGCTTCATTCTCGACGATCGAGATTGCTACCCGATGGTGTTGCCCTTGAATATCCTCTAGGGAGATAACTGCATCAATGCTGAGTAGTTCCCATACCTCATAGGGATCGTCTAAATCTGTGCCGTTCGATCGAGCTTTATCGAACATTTCAGCGAGTCGATCGCTAATGACTAGTCGAACCTTTTCAACTGCTAAATCTGGATGGTTGAGGCTTAAAACTTTGATTCGAGCCGCCATACTCCGAAATCTTAATCCGATAATTGACATCATCTCTCTCCTGATAAACAAACACAAGATTCCTGCGGACAGGTTAATCTGTGTGTGATTTAGGAGTGGATTTGCTATCGGTCAGTCATCGAGATTCCTGGTTGGCGGATGGGAAGTAAGCTAATAACTTACCTGGGATTAAACATAGCATTATTATGGAAGACTTTGCCAAGAGGAGTTTGGTTTGACGAGTATCGATCGGATCGAGAACTCGATCGCGCAGCGTTAGCTTGTGGAATCGACTACGGTAAGATGGACAATTAAAATGACACTTGCATTTTCTACTGCCCCCATATATAGTAATTGTGTATTATTAAATCGGCTTCATTCAAGCTCCAGCCTATGAAATTAGCAGATTTGTCCGAAGTAACACTTCAAAAGATTGCCAAAGTCCGATGGGATCTAATTATTGAGAAGCACGAAGGCCCTGAAGATTGGAGTTGCATCGTTGCTGATGATTCCGATCGAGTAATCTTTGTCAATCGTCCAGATTACGATCCATTTACTCGTCAAGTTGAGGATGTTCCAGAATTTATAATCATCGATAACCGCCCTGTCTTGCTGCCGATTCCACGTAAATATCATTCTAATGTCGAAATTAGTAGAGCTATCTGGAGTGTAGATGGCAATTCAGTAACGATATTTTTGACAGACACGACTTTTGGGAGCAATTGGTATGAGATTGGTTTTCTAGCTGTCTGCGATCGAGTGGTAGGAGAAGAATTTTGGCTGGCAATTATCTATCATGAGCGGTTTGTCATCGAACCAGATCCCCTGTTTGATGTCACTCTCGACAATTATCATTCCACATAATCAATTCAGATTATTGATGGCTGACAACAATAATATTTGATATCGGAAAGTATGGCAGATTCTAATAGTTCGACCCGACGATATAAAAGTGATAGTATTTGGCTACATGATTTGCCGGAAAACTTGGATGATATTGCTCATCTAAAGGGATTAATTCTACATCATGCCGATCGGATTAAAGAATTACCAAAAAATATTGGTATTCTAACAAAATTGACCAAGTTATCCATGTGTGCGTCAAGGCTAACTAACTTAGAAAATATTGGAAATCTGACTAGCCTGACTCACTTAGATCTCTATGATAATCGTAGTCTACTCAGTTTACCGGAAAGTATTGGTAATCTCATTAATTTAACTTACCTATGTCCAAGGCAAGGTAAGCTAACCACCTTACCGAAAAGTATTGGCAGCCTCATTAATTTAACCCATCTAACTCCTAGAAGCAATCAGCTAACTACTCTGCCAGAAAGTATTGGCAACCTCATTAATTTAACGCATCTGGATTTAAGTCATAATCAGCTAGATAATTTGCCGAAAAATATGGCTAATCTTCGTAAGCTAACAAGCTTGGATTTGACAGGAAACAACTTAAATACTGTGCCAGATTGCATCAATAGCTTCAGCAATCTGAGCCACTTAGATTTGTGTATGAATCAACTGGCTAGTTTGCCGGAAGATTTTAGTAATCTCAACAAACTAGCTCATCTGGATCTGTCACATAATCAGCTAATCGTCTTGCCGGAAGTTGTTTGCAATATTAAACATTTAAATTGTTTAATATTGAGGGATAATCAGATAAGTACTTTGCCAGATAATATTCTTAATCTGACTAATTTGATCGAGCTAGATCTAAGAAATAATCCCTTGACCGATTTGTCAGTTTTGGAAAAATTACCAAGTTTACAAGAAGTCAGATTCTTAGGTGTTAATCTACCTCGTCGATATTGGTGTAAGCTCAGTGATTGGCGACCAGAATGGCTGTTGGATGAGGAGAATGCAGATATCAGACGTGTATTAATACTGGCGGCACAAGTGGGATATCAAAGGATTTATGATGAATTAAATACGACATCACTCGATCGTCGATGAGAATATACTCTCTTAAAAATTGATAGGTTTGAATATCGTTCGCGATCGATTTTGCAAACCTCGATCTTTAGTGACTTTATACTATGGCATATAATGATTTCACGTTACAGTTAGCAAAAGATACTTTCGACCTAAAAATAATCGATAGTCGCTTTTGCGAAGACATACATCCAGCAGAACCACAACCGAGTATGCTCGATCTTCTAAATCAGAGCGTTGTCAGTGCTAGAATCGGTCGAACTGAGAAAGCTAGAGCCGAACGGGTGATTAGTCCAATTTTGGTTGAAGCAAGGAGACTTGTAGGCGATCGAGTACAGTTATTTTCTGGTGAGGAGTTTGATGTAGACAAAGATTTGGGTCTATCTGGATTTTGTGATTTTCTATTTAGCAAATCCGATAATGAATGGATTATGGATGCTCCAGTAACAATGTTTGTCGGACAGCCTAAAGAAGGAATTTTAGATGATGGTTGGGGTCAATGTGTAGTTCAAATGGTTGCAGCTCAAAAATACAATCGGGATCGAAATAAAAATATTCCAGTTATTTATGGCTGTGTAACTAGTGGTAGATTGTGGCAGTTTCTCAGGTTGGAAGGCAACATTCTGACAATCGATGCCAACCATTACGACCTCATGCCAGTGCAGAAAATTTTAGGAATTCTTAAATGGATGTTGAGTTAAGATTGTGTTCGGTTTGGTAGCCTTAATATCGCTGCTGCGGGAAGGAAATCGAGTATTTTTGTGAGTATGCCGACGATCTCGCATTGCTACCCCAGCGACAATCGCCAAATTCCTGGCACTCGATCGAGTTGAGATCGTATGCGCTCCTAGTTTTCCAGGTTAAGACCATCGATTGGCACGAGCGGCAAGTTAAGTATATCGAGTCGCTACCGATCGAGACGATGTTAGAGGTCGCAGCTAAATTGCACGCTCTAATTGATTGAGTCCGTCCTGTAACATAATGACAACTAACGCCTAGAGGCTCGAAGTCGTTGGCTTTCTGGCAACTTACGATCGATCGACCCCTCTCCATGCGCTATGGTGTACACACAAATCCAGCCAGACTCGGTTTAAGATATGGGGACTTTCTGGCAGTTTCTTAAGCTGACTGGACAGGATTTGACAATTCTCCGTAGGAGAGGCTTCACCAACGATATTACAGAGTATTCGCTCAATCCCATCGATCGAATTTTAGGGATTTTGAAATGGTCGATCGATAGCCGATACTAAATCGGGTTAAATGAAATGTAAGCATTACGATCTGTAACTCCTCGTCGCTATGGGATTAAGGTGCTGCGGCCAGTTTAGAGCGACAGATTTGAGTAAAATTAGAGTATCCTCTCTCGTTTTCCTTTTCATCGATGTTTAAAAACAAAGTTGAAAATAGAGCAAGCGTGCTTCGCTCATAGCTCATGGGAAGAATAAGCTGATGGTAACTAAAATAAATATTTATGAAAACGCTTAAAGAACTCTGTATCCCTAGATCGAGCATCTTCGATCGATCCAGGCAAGATACTGTCCTAGATCTTACCGACTTGATCGAAGACAAAATCGATGCAGCGGATTTCTTTGCTGAAAATTATCTAACTGATGGGATGAAACGGCTACTCAGAGAGTCGTTCCGACGATTTGAGGATGTCTCTAGTCAAGGAGTATTTGTGCTTACTCAAGCAATGGGTGGCGGTAAAACTCACAATATGATTGCTTTAGGGTTGTTGGCAAAGCATCCACACCTGAGATCTCAGGTAATGGGGGACTTTTATCAATCTAATAAGTCGGATGTAGTCCGAGTAGTAGCCTTTACTGGGCGTGAAAGCGATACACCCCTGGGACTGTGGGGATCGATAGCCGAACAATTGGGCAAGAAGGAGCAGTTTAGTCAGTATTATTCGCCCCTGTCTGCGCCAGGACAAACGGCTTGGGTTAAGCTGCTCCAGGGTGAGCCGCTACTAATTCTGCTCGATGAACTGCCGCCATATTTGGAAAATGCTAAATCTAAAGAGATTGGAAACTCAGACCTGGCACAGGTCACATCAACGGCATTAGCGAACCTTTTAACTGCTGTTGCTAAAGAAGATTTGGCAAATGTTTGTGTGGTAATTTCTGACCTAAAAGCCACTTATGAAGGTGGTTCCGAACAAATTAATAAGACACTAGAAAATCTCAAAGGCGAAGTGGGTAGATCGGCAATTACGTTAGAACCTGTTGCCCTGAATACGGATGAACTTTATCATATTCTCCGCAAACGATTATTTGAGCAACTACCAGATGAGAGCGAAATATTAGAGGTTGCCCGTGCTTATGCCAAGGCGGTGAGTGATGCCAAACAAATGGATATTACTAATGCTTCTCCAGATAAATTTACGGCTCAATTAAAGGATTCTTATCCTTTTCACTTTGCGATACGCGATCTGTATGCGCGGTTTCGAGAAAACCCTGGTTTCCAGCAAACTCGCGGTCTAATTCGCTTGATGCGAGTAGTTGTCTCTAGATTATTTGATGAGCAGCAAGGTAAAGCCGATCGACTTTATCTCATTCATGCCCATGATATCGATTTAAACGATCGAGATACGTTGGCAGAAATCACTCAAATCAATACAACATTAGATAACGCGATTAGTCATGATATCGCTTCTAGTGGACAAGCGATCGCTGAAATTATGGATTCCCATTTGGGGGGTAGTGATGCTCAGGATGCCTGTAAGCTACTTTTAGTTTCTTCTTTAGCAACTGTTCCTAATGCGCCTGTCGGCTTGTCTCTGTCAGAAGTAGTATCTTATCTCTGCATTCCAGGGCGAGATGTTTCTAAAATTCCTAAAGATATTCTTGGAGTTATTTCTACTAAAGCTTGGTATTTACACTCCAATACTGAAGGCAAACTTTACTTTAGAAATCTTCAGAACCTAGTAGCTAAACTCAAGGCTACTGCCGAATCTTATAACCGTGAGTCTTCCTTCAAAGAACTGCGAACCTTTTTGGTCAAGGTATTTGAACCTACCATGAAAGATTGTTATCAGGAAGTATTAGTACTGCCGCCGATCGATGAAATCAAAATCAAGTCAGATAAAGTCACTCTGGTAATTTACGAACCTTATGGCAGTGGAGGCTTTCATCCCGATCTCCAAAAACTATATGACGATCTAGATTATAAAAATCGGATTCTCTTTCTTTCGGGTACTCGTGGCACTTTAGATAATTTGCTAGAAACAGCCGCAGAACTTAAAGCGATCGGCTATATTCTCAGTGAAATGAAATCGGAAAAAGTAGCCGATAACGATCCGCAGCAAATGGCAGCGAAGGATATGCATGATAGTATTCAACTCCGGTTGCTTAGTGCTACTCGCGAAGCTTTCACCACACTTTGCTATCCGACCAAAGATAGCTTGATGAATGCTGATTTTCAGATGATTTTTACCGATAATAATTATAATGGTGAAAAGCAGATTCGAGAAACTCTGAAAGCAAAACAAAAATTTACTGAGGATGTATCCAGCGATTCTTTTGGTAAAAAGTGCGAACAGCGACTATTTACCCAGAAATCAATGATTTGGTCTGAAGTCAAAAAACGATCGGCTGTCAATACAGCTTGGCAATGGCATCTCCCAAATGCACTGGATCTGCTCAAAGATGATTTGGTTAATAAAGACCAATGGCGTGAAGCAGGCGGTTATGTCGAAAAGCCACCTTTCCCCAAACCGCAGACGGATATCCGCGTCAAAGACAAACACCGTAATGATGATACAGGGGAAGCAACCCTCGAATTAACCGCAGTTCATGGCGATCGCATTTACTATGAAATCGGCGCACTTGTCACCACAGCCTCACAAATTATCGCCGATCCCAAAAACTTTCGGACTAGCGAATTAGAGGTTCATTTCTTGTGTGTTGACTCCAAAGGCGAACACGACACAGGCAACTCTTACACTTGGCGCAACCGGATTACCATCAAGTCCCGTACATTCCAATCTGGCAATGATAAGATGGTTGAGCTTCAAGCAGTACCTAATGTCCCGATTCGGTACACTACAGACGGTTCTGACCCCAAATTGGGCGGCGGAATCTATCACGATCCAGCCATTGTGCCGCAAGGAACTCTGTGCGTTTTAGTGGTGGGAGAAGAACAGGGGATCTTTCACGAACAGCGGATCGATATTCAATGGGATAAGACAGATGATTTTCAGGTTGATGTATCAAAACCTGCTACTTGGAAACACGAACATCATCCGGCAACTACGAAAGAGGCTTACGAGTTTCTCAGTCGGCTGAGAAAGCATCAAGCAGGGGTTTTTGCCCCTCGGATCACCATCAATGGCAGTCATTGGGTGGAACTATCGGTCGATAGTGGTTTAATTCTAGATATAGATAAATTAGAATCTACTGTAAATCACTTGCGATCGCTCCTAGCTGATGGTGAAGTAGAAATTGAAACTCAGTCACTCAGTTTTCCTACCGGACAACAACTTGTAGACTGGGCAGCAGAATCGAGAACCGAACTTAATCGTGATGAGGTGCAGCAATAGTCCGATTATCCTAAAACGTATGGCAATCAAACTCAAATCTGAAGGTTTTGGCTTTGCTCCCACTGAGTCGGAGCATCACTTTGTGGTGACTATTCCGACCAAAAAACAAGACAATGTTTTTATCTCCGAACATTTCACCTGGGATGAGAGCGAAGCCAGACAGGAATTGAGTTTTGCCTTGGGGAATGAGGATAATAAGATGCGGATAATTTTGCCGCGCTTCAAATGGGATGCCATCGCTGATGGTGTCAAAGCCGAATTTAATCAGCGGCTACGACAGGATGGACTGAAAACAGGACAGTGGAAGGCTGGAAAGACTGCTGTTTCTCGCCTATTTGGTAAGGAACTAGTATTATTAGCTTGGTCGATCGAAGATGCCGATCCTGCGTTGATACCTGTAGGCATCAAAAACTGGTTGGGGTTGACTCCAGAGGAACGCTGGTGGCTATTCACCATGACTAATGCGGCTACAGGTCACGCCATCTCTGGACGCGGGAAAGGCTGGCGCAAAGCCGTTCGTTATGCGTTGACAGAAAACTCTGTGTCTGATTATCGACCTAAAAAGCTAGAGTTACCCCTGTTTGAGCTAATCTAGCGGTTTTGAGCTAATATAGCGGTTGCTATGCTCACATCTTGCCACCGGATAATGTCATCTTTTATTGAAACTCAGTTCCCCGTCTCCAAGCTCTCCAAAGAAAGCTATAAGGAACGCAAATCTAACTATTCCCAGACATTAACAGGATTAGGCAAGTGGTGGGGCAGAAAACCTTTAATTCTGGTTCGGGCAATTATTTTAGGATTATTATTACCCAATTCAGCCAATCCTAAAAAAGATCGAGAAATCTTTCTCAAAATCCTGACAATGGATAATGAGGGACTATGGCAGCGGAAAACTAAGTCCATTTCGATGAAGGAACTTTATCGCTGTCTCAAACCGATCGATCGAATCAAATATTTCGATCCCGATTCTACTGATGAAAAGCCCAAATATCTCAAGGGAATTAGCCAAGAGCAAAAGCAAGAATTACAGCGACTTGTATTTGAGACTTTCTCCTATGATGGAAAATTAGAATATTGCGATCGCCCCGAACAAATCTCCGGTGCATCTGCCGCAGCATGGCAAGAAATCAATGCTCATCTTGATACAACCGCTGAGGATTTACCTCAATTAATTCAACAGTTAGGCGAACGTGAATTTGGACATATTCCTCGCGTTGGTGATGCCTTTTGCGGTGGTGGAAGCGTGCCTTTTGAAGCAGCTAGAATCGGTTGTGAAGCTTATGCCTCAGACTTAAATCCGGTCGCAGCATTGCTCACTTGGGCAGACTTAAATATTGTTGGTGGTGGGGAAGAGGTTGCCAAACAAGTTCGAGAAGCACAACAGCGAGTCTATAATGCAGTAGACGAGCAAATAACGGCTTGGGGGATCGAACGTAACGAACAAGGTTGGAGAGCGGATGCGTATCTTTATTGCAATGAAACTAAATGCCCTGAGTGTAGTTGGCTGGTTCCTTTAGCACCTAGTTGGGTAGTAGCAGAAAAAAATCTCACAATTGCCAAACTTCAGCCAGACGAGGAAAATCAACGCTTTGAACTTGTCATCCAGTCTGATGTTTCTGCAAGTGAAATTAAAGCTGCAAAAATATCAGGAACAGTTAAAGATTCTAGTTTGAATTGTCCTCATTGTTATCAATCTACACCAATGATCGCGATTCGTGGAGATCGGCGTTCTAGTAATGTTACAGAATATGGTCTGAGACTTTGGGAAAATGATGATATTATTCCTCGCCCTGAAGATATCTTTCAAGAGCGGCTATATTGTATTCGCTGGGTAGAAACTTATCTAGATGATAAAGATAAGGAAAAAATTAATCGTTATTATCGCGCTCCGAATCAAGATGATTTAAACCGAGAATTAACCGTATTAGCCTTGTTAACAGAGCGGTTTAGCGATTGGCAGGAAAAAGGCTATATTCCTAGTCGCAAAATTGAGCCAGGAGACAAAACTGATGAGCCTATCCGTACACGAGGATGGACGCATTGGCACCATTTATTTAATGCAAGACAACTTTTAATATCAGGTCTAGTAGCTCAAACCATAGAAGGCTCCATAACAAGTGTTCCTGAGAAGATTGCAGGAATATTATCGATTGGACGAATGGCAGATTGGAATAGCAGACTTTGTAGATGGATTACAAGCCTCGATAAAGCAGGTGGTATTGGTGCTGGAACTCAGACTTTCTACAACCAAGCATTTAACACGTTACAAAATTATAGTTGTAGAACTATTAAATCAGTACAAACAACCTTAAATACTGATATTACTGAAACAGTTGGTGTTTGCAATCAACATATAGTATTGCCCAGAGATGCAAGATCTATCTCTTATAACTCTGATTTCTGGATTACAGATCCACCCTATGCAGATGCAGTTAATTATCATGAATTAACTGAATTTTTCTTGAGTTGGTATGACAAACATATAACTAAATTATTTCCCACTTGGTATACCGATAGTAAACGTGCTTTAGCTATCATCGGACGTGATGAAAACTTCCGTAAAAGCATGGCGGAGTGCTACCGAAATTTAGCAAATCAGATGCCCGATAATGGCAGCCAAGTAGTCATGTTTACCCATCAAGATGCAGGAGTTTGGGCAGATTTAGCTCTGATCCTCTGGGCATCTGGTTTGCGAGTAACCGCCGCTTGGTGCATTGCGACGGAAACAGACTCTGCTTTAAAAGAAGGTAACTATGTCCAAGGAACAGTCCTACTGATTTTGCGAAAACAAACTTCAGAAGATACCGCATTCTTAGATGAACTTTATCCCCAAGTCGAGATCGAAGTCAAAGCACAACTAGACTCAATGTTGGCACTAGAAGATAATGACGATCCTAACTTTAGCGATACAGATTATCAACTAGCCGCTTATGCTGCTGCACTGCGAGTCCTGACTCAATACAAAAACATCGAAGATATTGATATTGCCTACGAACTCTCCAAACCGCGCAAGAAAGGCGAAACTTCAGAAATAGAAAAACTAATTGCTAATGCCGTTAAAATTGCCTGTGATTATCTAGTACCACAAGGATTTGATTCCTTCATCTGGAAAAGTCTCATCCCCGAAGAAAGATTTTATCTCAAAGGATTGGATATCGAAACTCACGGTGAATATCGTGCTGGCGCATATCAAGAATTAGCCAGAGGGTTTGGCATCAAAGAATATAAATCACTGCTAGATAGTGGCAAAGCCAACGAAACTCGCTTAAAAACTGCCAGTGAATTTGTCGCCAAACAATTGGGCGATATTGGCTTTGGTGCATCCTTAGTCAGAAATGCCTTATTTGCCATGCGTGAGATCGTGCGGACAGGCGAAGTCCAGACTGGTAAAACTTGGCTTCGCACTGAAATCAAAGACTACTGGAATCAACGCAAAAATATTATCGAAATTCTCCAATTTCTGTCAGCAATGGGGCTAAGAATCACCCACTGGCAAATCGACGCTGATGCAGCCAGATTATTAGCGGGTGCAGTTGAAAACGATAGTATTTAACCTCAGTTGGGGATAATAAGCGCGGTACTCGAACGAAACCAACTAAAACAGGTAGAAAAGAATGACAATTAATCGCTTTTCTTCACGGCGGACAAAACTCGACCAGTCCTTTCTCAATCAAAGATTACAGGGTGCGAAATCATACGATCGTATTGCTGGATACTTTAGCTCCTCCATGCTCGAAGTCGCAGGCGAAGCCCTCGAAAGCATGACTGGACTGGTTCGGATCGTTTGTAATTCCGATTTAGATGTCCGCGATGTCGAAACCGCCAAAGCTGCCAAATTTGCGATTCGCCGCGAGTGGTGTGCATCCCAGCCCGAAAAGCTGGCTCCCCATAGCAAACCCCGCTTTGCCCGTCTGTATGAATTCCTCTGCTCTGGCAAAATGCAGGTAAAAGTTCTGCCCTTAGAAAAATTCGGTTTAGTCCACGGAAAGGCTGGTGTAATTACCTTTGCCGACGGCGACCAAACCTCATTTATGGGCAGTACCAACGAAACCTATCGCGCTTGGAAGCTAAACTACGAGCTACTGTGGGAAGATGATGCCCCAGACGCAATCCAATGGGTACAAGAAGAATTCGATGCCCTCTGGAATCATCCCCTGGCTTGCAATCTCTGTGATTTTGTAATTGAAGATATCGGTCGAATTGTCCAGCGGACAGTTATTCCCAGTGTCGAAATTTGGCGCGAACAACCAGACGCAGCCGCCCCAATTATCGAGACACCCGTTTATCGGAAAGAATACGGACTGTGGGAACATCAAAAATACTTCGTCAATTTAGCCTTCAATGCTCACCGTACCTCTCATGGAGCCAGATTCGTCTTAGCCGATATGGTGGGCTTGGGTAAAACCATGCAGCTTGCCATGTCAGCCATGTTAATGGCACTCTACGGCGACAAACCCGTACTAATTTTGGTGCCTAAACCCCTGCTATGGCAGTGGCAGGAAGAGATGAAAACCTTATTAGATATGCCTTCGGCAATTTGGGACGGCAAACGATGGATTGATGAAAATGGGATCGAATATCCCGTCACAGGTGCTGCTGGAATCAAAAAGTGTCCTCGCCAAATTGGACTTGTCTCCCAAGGGCTAGTTACTAGGAAATCCGAAGCCGCAGAATATCTCAAACAACTAACTTACGAGTGCATCATCGTCGATGAAGCACATCGCGCCCGCCGCAAAAATCTCGCCCCCGATAAAGAAGCCGAAAGACCCGAACCAAATAACTTAATGGCATTTCTCTGCCAAATTTCCACCAAAACCAAAAGCCTATTACTTGCAACCGCCACCCCAGTTCAACTTTATCCCGTTGAAGCATGGGATTTACTCAATATACTCGCCCCGATCGAAAACGAGTCAGTATTAGGCAACACCTGGAGCCATTGGCGCAAAGCCGCAGAAGCCCTCGATGTCGTCATCGGTGACGCTCATTTACCAGAAGATGACTTAGACCTGTGGAGTTGGATTCGCAACCCTTTACCGCCATCCTCAGAAGACCGAGACTGCGCCATAATTCGCCGTTCCCTCAAACTACCCGATAGCCAAGCAGTAGCCACTGGCGACGCATGGTCAAAATTAAGAAAACCCGACCAACAACGGGTAAAAGAGCTGGGACAGGATTTTGCTCAACTACATAATCCTTTCATCCGTCATATTGTCAGAAGAACCAGAGAATTCCTGGAAAATACGATCGATCCTGAGACAGCCGAACCATACTTGCAGCCTGTAAAAGTAGAATTATTCGGAGAAGGAGATCGGGATGCGATTAGATTGCCGCCATATCTCAACGAGGCTTACCAATTTGCCGAAGATTTTTGTCAGCTACTTGGCGCGAGGATGAAAGGAGCAGGGTTTTTAAAAACATTACTACTGCGGCGCGTCGGCAGCACGATCCATGCTGGCATGAACACTGCCAAAAGTATGCTTCAGGATTGGGATGATATTGAAGATGAAGAAGATGAAGAAGAAAGCATCGAACTAACAAAACTTAAATCTTTGACCATCTCTGAAAGAGAATTACTTCAAGCATTTGTCCATGCTCTAGAAGCTAATCAAGAACGAGATCCGAAGTATCAAGCTATTGTCGATATACTGTTAAATCGAGGTTGGTTAGAACGCGGCTGTATTATTTTCTCTCAATATTTTGATTCAATTTATTGGTTAGCCGATCGACTCTCTCAAGAACTACTGCCACAAGAACCGATCGGTATCTATGCTGGCGGACAAAAATCGGGAATCTTCTTAGGTGGATCGTTTACCAAACAAAATCGAGAAGAATTAAAACAGATGGTATCGAAGGGCGAGATGCGCTTATTATTGGGCACAGATGCCGCAAGCGAAGGACTCAATCTTCAACGGCTGGGCACTCTAATCAATCTAGATTTACCGTGGAATCCAACCAGATTAGAACAGCGGAAAGGGCGAATTCAACGGATCGGTCAGCTTCGCAGTACAGTCTACGTCTATAATATGCGCTACAAAGGGTCGGTAGAAGACCGCGTTCATCAATTACTTTCTAACCGATTAGCCTCAATTCATCAGATATTTGGACAAATCCCTGATGTACTTGAAGACCTATGGATTGAAATTGCAATGGGAGAAATAGAACTAGCAAAGCAAACTATTAATGCTGTCCCTAAACAAAATCCGTTTGAAATAAAATATCATAAACCTGAGAAAATTGCTTGGGAATCTTGTACTCAAGTTTTAGATAGTAGCGATATCAAAAAATCTCTGTTAAAAAAGTGGGAAACTCTTTAGCGTTCGATCGAGTCTCGCAAAAATACGCCGGACAGTACAAATATTCATCACATCAAGAGTTCTAGAAATCTAGCTGTTCAATAGCTGTTAATCGCTATCGCACACAGAGATAGATAAAATCGAGTCTAGATATAGAGTTCTGTTACTTTAGACACTCGGATGGGTACTATTTCAGATACAATAGTACAAGAGAATGTTAAATAAAATTACTCTCCCGTGAAAGCCGATCTGCTAGAAAGAGTGTTTAGAGCGATCGCTACTGATGATGAAGTAGCGGTAGATAAGCTATTGGACACGATCGTGCGAGAAGAGCGCAAAAAAGGACATATTATCCTTGCCGACAGGTTGGAAAATATTACCAAATCCAAAACTAAAAGCCAATCTCGCCCCAGCGGACGCTCCACCCTCTTAGACTCCGCTCAGGGCAAGCCTGCCAATAAGCCCACTCCAACAGCCTCAGCAACCAACCTCCAAGCCCTCACCGAACTCCCCAACAGCAAGCGATCGCAATTGCCCTTGCTCACGGTAATTCCTCGCGAACAACTCAGACACCACACCATCCTACCAGCCACAGTCGAACAACGCTTCCAACGGATCGAGCGTGAATATGCCGCCCGTGACAGATTGGCGCATCATGGCTTCCACTACAAACAAAAAATCCTCCTATACGGATTACCAGGCTGTGGCAAAACCATGAGTGCCGAGCGATTAGCTTGGAATACTGGCTTGCCCCTGTTCAAAGTACGCTTTGACACGATGGTATCCTCCTATCTCGGCGAAACTGCCACCAACCTCCGCGAAATCTTCGAGGTAGCTAGCAAGAACCCCTGTCTGCTATTTCTCGATGAATGTGACTCTCTTGCGAAATCCCGCGAAGACAATAACGAAGTCGGTGAGATGAAGCGGGTAGTGAATACCTTCCTCCAAATTTTGGACGAATATAATACCTCCTCCGGCTTACTCGTCGCCGCCACCAACCTCGATAAATCCCTCGATATGGCAGTGTGGCGTAGATTTGATGATGCGATCGAAGTTCCCAAGCCCACAGCCACAGAACTAGAAGCACTGCTCAAACAGACCTTAATTGCCATGTCGAAAGGCTCGATCGAATGGCACTCGATCGTCGCCAAGATGCAAGGATTTTCCGCCGCTCAAGCTGTACGGGTAGCTCAGGATGCTGCAAAACGCGCTATTCTCGATCGAGAAGAACTCGTGATTCCAGAGCATCTTGAAGCCGCCATTCAAGAAATCTCCCGTACCTAAAAAGTTGAGCCGCATCCGCCTCTAGCATGAACGAAGCCAATAGATCATTTCCCCACATCGAACTCAAGTTTGCTATTGAAGGAACAGCATTTTTCCAGACCTTTCCCAGAGACAAAACACCTAAAACTCAAGCGAATTTGGGTGACAGTTGGGGGCATGGTCGTAAACTAAAAGGTTCGGTTTCGGGAATTATCTCAGATTGGCAGGAGAAATTAGTAGAACGAAAAAAAGCACAAAAGCCAGAGCTGCCCGATGCTGTCCCCTTAATTTTACAGATCGATCCAACTGCGTTCGATGCAGAAGAGCTGCGTAAATACGGGATTGAAGTCATCGCCGAACTAGAGGATGGATATATTATCGGAGCATCAGCCGATCCTCAATTTACAGATTTACAGAAAAAGATCGAGCAATTTATCAATCAAGAACGTGGGGGTGGCAAAGTCCCAGAAATTTGGGATATCCTCGATGGTACAAAACGACCTGAATATATCCTTGCCCCAGAATTGCAAGCGCAATGGGGTCAAATTGAAGACGATCGACTATATACCGTAGATGTTGGTATTGCTTGCGTTGGAGAGAAATCACAACTACGAGCCTATCCTAAACCAAATGAAAATAGAACTCAGGAAAAGGATCTGATTATTACTCAACGTTGGATAGAGGAACGCGATTTAACATATCAACGATGGGATGAGATCAAGAGTAAACGTGAAGATGAATTCGATCTTTTTGTGCGGGAATATCAGGGAGAATTGCTAGATATCACTGATGGTGAAATCATCACTCATACCGAACTGCCCGATAGCTTTTCCTGCCGAATAAGCATTTCTGGCAGGGGTTTGAGAGATCTAGTCTTGAATTTCCCCTATGTGTTTGATGTCAGTCTGCCTGATGAAGTTGGAGATGATTTGTCTGGGGAGACTGAATTAGAAGAACTTGCAATATCTTTTACCTTGGAACCACCAGGTCAAGATGCCCCCAAAGTTTGCGTCATCGATAGCGGCATTGAGGACAAACATCCATTATTACAATCGGCGATTATCAAAAATGATTCTCGATCGTGGGTGCCCAATGAGACTGGATTAACTGCCGATCTTGTCGAAAATGGTGGACATGGCACCCGTGTCGCTGGAGCGGTCTTATATCCCAATCTAATCCCCGCCAGCGGACAAAAGCAGGCGATCTGCTGGCTGCAAAATGCTCGCGTACTCGATCGAAAGTGTTATTTGTCTAAATCACTATTTCCACCAACTCTCCTGGCAGAAATTGTCGAATTTTATCACGGTCAAACAGGAACGAGAATTTTCAATCATTCCATAACAGGAAGAACGCCCTGTCGTACTCAGTACATGAGTGCATGGGCAGCCGAAATCGATAATTTATCATGGCAACATGACATTTTATTGATCGTGGCAGCGGGTAATCTTCCCTTTAATGAACGGATCGGTCATCTCAGATTACCAATCCAAGAAAATCTCCAAACTGGCAAACCTTACCCAGATTATCTACTACGGGATTCTTGTCGAATTCCCAACCCCGCACAGAGTTTTCAAGCTCTAACTGTTGGCTCTGTCTCCTTGCAAACATTCAAAGACTTATCTAAAACGTCGATTGCTCTGCAAGACTATCCATCTTCTTTCTCCTGCACGGGTTTGGGAATTTGGGATTCAATTAAACCAGAAGTAGTGGAATATGGCGGCGATGTCGTCTCTGATGGTGGCACACCACCGAGCCTGACGACACCACCAGAAGTATGTCCCGATCTAGTTCGTTCCACATTAGGCGGTGGGCCAATGTCAGCACGAGATTGTATCGGAACTTCTTACGCAGCTCCCAAAGTAGCGCACATTGCCGCTTGTCTGGCGGCTGAATTACCAAATGAAAGCTGCTTACTATATCGAGCATTAATTGTGCAGTCAGCTCGATTCCCTAGTTGGGTGGAAACCACAAATTTCGACCTCTACAGTGCCATTCGGTTGCTGGGCTATGGTATTCCCAATCTCGATCGAGCCTTGGGTAATTCCACTAACCGGATTACGCTAGTTGCTAGAGGCGAACGCCGGATTGCCGCCCGTCAAGCTCAGATTTATGAAGTAAGTCTACCAGAAGAATTACGTTCTCCTGGAGAGGATTTGGATATTCGCATTGAAGTCACCCTCTCTTACAAATCCCAACCTCGACGCACCCGCCGCGCTCGAAGAAAGTACCTCTCAACATGGCTAGATTGGGACTGTAGCAAAAAAGGTGAAGTTCCAGAGCGATTTTTGGACAGAATACTCAAAGAGTATGATGCTCCAGAAGAAGTAGAAGAAAGCGAGAGCATCTTTAATTGGGTTTTGAACAAACGAAAGAATTGGGGACAGGCGCGGAATGTCTCACGACAAGAAGGCACTTTACAGAAAGACTGGGCGATCGTCAAATCATACGACTTACGTGAGTCCTTCTGTATTGCCGTAGTCGGACATGAAGGCTGGAATAACGATCCCAGTGCCACTGTCCCCTATGCCCTAGTAGTCAGTTTTGAGGCAGTAAATACAAATATACCGATCTACACCTCGATCGCTACCGTTCAAGTTCCGACTCAGGTAGAAACTGAAGTATCCATCAAATCATAGTTCGAGCGGGTTTCTGATGCTTAATCATCGATCTATCTTGACCTTATATTTCTCGATCTGTACATTTCTGCAAGTTCTTCATCTCACCAAAGGTTGTAAAACACCGCTGACACCAACCATCAACCCACAAAGCCGGAACTTTAAACCGTGCCCCACACTTAGGACATTCCGATAACAACCTCAATTGATGCTGATGACATCGATCTACACTCTTCAACTGCCACTCAATCCGATGATAGGGCGATTCGCCATAACAAGCCCCGCACAAACGAATCGGCTCCATCTTCATCCCCATCCCCACTGGTGGCAACATCTCCATCAACCTCTCCACATCCACACCCACAACTCCAGCGAAAGCTGCCAATTGGCTCGGAGATGGTGGCGGATTAAACCGAAACTTTTCCCATCGCGAAATTATTGCACCACCAAATCCCGCCGCCTTAGCTAATCTCCCTGGAGTCAAGTCATTCGCTCGACGAAACCGACCCAAAAAATGACTCAAACTCTCTCCAGACAAAGGTTCGACCTGAAACAACCAAGCTTGAATCTCCTCAATTTCTATCATTTATATTCCTCTGCAACTTCCTTCAAAGTCTGCAAATCGATCTTCGCCAAACCCTTCTTGAGCGATCGAATTGCCGCCTCCCGCAGAATCATATCCATCAACCCGATATAACCGCCAGTAGCTTCTCCCAGAGTCTTGATTATCGTCTTCCCCGTCAGATTTGAAGGAGTCGGCAACCGCAACACCTGCTGCTCCCAGATCTTCACAGTCCGCTCAAAATCCTCCCCCGACAACTTTCCAAACCGATAACAAGCGCGAAACCGATTGTAAACTTGCTCATCGCGCTTAATTACAGCATCTAATCGATCGGTACCTACAAGAATCACCGAAATCTGCAAATTATCAAAAATATCCCGTACCTCTGCAAAAGTTTTTGGTTTAAATCGATCGGCTTCATCGATAATCAGCATCTCCACCTGACATCCCTTCATTACCCGCAGCGTTCGATCGCGCATTTCTGCAATCGTCCCTTTTGTCACTTGATACTTCAAATGACCTAAAATCACACCAAATAACTCCTTTGCACCACATTCCTGTGGTATTTGAATGTAAATCACGGGTACAGTCGGCGGTTTTCCTGCTACCTGTTGAGGTTTATTCCTCAACCGATACGCATCACACGCCATCGTCTTGCCCGTTCTAGATTCTCCTACCACTCGACCCGATTGACGAGACTGTCGCTTACCTTCCAGCCAGTCATGAGCGATTTGTACCTGATGGAGAGGGATAAAACCTTTCCGATTCAATCGTTCGATTGCCGCCTGAACTTCAGCCGTCATCACAGGAAGATTTCCTAGTTGCTGGGCAACAGTTGTTGCAGTTGGATCGATCGTACTTTTAGAATCCATAATCTTGATGCATTTCCTCGTAATCAACTAGTGCGGGCATTTCCCAATCTGTCTCTGTCTTGGTTATTTCTATATCTGTTTCAGCTTCCACTTGTGTCACCGATACAGATACCTGAACTTGCTTAACTTGTGCCTGTTCTGCCTTCTTGCGTTCTTTCTGGGTTGGCTTCCGATTTACAAAGATGTCTCGATCTCGTACTTCCGCTAGGATCGATCGATTAGTAACGTCTTTCCCTTTCTCCCGCACCTTTCGACTCATCGCCTTCGCCTCATCTAGAGACAGTTCTTCCGTCTCTAAATCTTGAGCATGAGCGCGGGCTAAAAATACTTCATTCTCTCCCTCACGACGATAAATGAGGATTGTCGTAATATCTCTGGGATCGAATCGAACA
>JANXVE010000065.1 GCA_025351825.1 Chamaesiphon sp. 341R_metabat_111
GTTTGGACGATTTCGCGGAGGGCGGTTCGTAGTTTAAAATCACCTTCATCCTTGATCCGACCATTGACAACTGAAATGCCTAAGAATACTTTGCCGTCGCCCTGTTCGTGCCAACCTAAGAAATCAAGATACTTGAAATCAATAGTTTTGTGCAGTGGTGAGATTTTTTTGCCGAAATATTCTTCGGCTTTGGCGGTAAATTTGGCTACGCCCCAATCGTGAATCAGGTATTTCATGCGGGCATGACGGCGGTTGGTTCGATCGCCATAATCCCGCTGAGTTGATACAATTGCCTTAACTAGATCGTAGATATCGTCTTTAACTACATAGCCGATTGGATCGGCAATTCTAGCAAATGTTTCTTCTTTATTATGGGTACGTCCTAAGCCACCACCAGCATAAATATTGAAACCAATTACTTCTCCTTTGTCGTCAGAAATTACTACTAAACCTAAATCTTGGGAGAAGATATCGATCGAGTTATCACCTGGAACTGTGACGGCAATTTTGAATTTACGCGGCAGGTATTGAGTGCCGTAAATTGGTTCCTCACCTTCAGCAAACAGGGTGTGGTTGAGGTTTTGCTTGAGGGCTGCTTTGACTTCGGGGACTGGTTCACCTGTGATCACTTTTTCGCCATCTAACCAGATGTCGTAATAGGCCCCTGTGTGCGGCGTGAGCAAGTCTGCAACTGTATCAGCATAGGCTAGGGCATTGACGTATTCTGGCTTGTTTTTGAATGGAGCTGGAGGTGCCATGACGTTGCGGTTCAAGTCACCACAAGCACCGAGGGTCGAACCCATGTTCTGGACGATCGCATCGATGGCTGGTTTGAGATTTTTCTTGAGGATGCCATGCATCTGGAAGCCCTGACGGGTAGTGGCGCGGATGGTTTCGTTGCCATAGTCACTCGCCAATCGATCGAGTGCCAAGTACAATTGAGGTGGAATAAATCCGCCTGGATTGCGGGTGCGGAGCATCATCTGATAATCTTTCTCTTCGCCCTTGACGCGATTGTCGCGATTATCTTGCTGATAGGAGCCGTGAAACTTGAGAATCTGAATCGCGTCTTCAGTGAAATAATTTGTATCGAGAAGTAGCTCGCTGGCAACAGGTTCCCGCAGATAGTTACTATCTGTCTTTAAATGTTCTACTTTAGCGAGCTTTTTGGTGGTGGAAGTGTTGACCATACTGAGTTTAAGGATACTGGCAGGCGAAGATCTAATGGATGGCAATCCCAGTTATTTAGACCTGTGAGTTTATATTCTAACGCTTGCACCCGCTTCGGTTTGGGAGTGTAAAAAAAAGACATTATTAAATCTGGTTACTAGCAGGCATATACTGGAACTAGCTCGATTAGGCTTCGCCTATGCTATGCGAACGCACTGGTATAAATGGACAATTCTGAAGACCTTCGACAGTATGCACCTGCTACCGATCGCAATCGCGAACCAATTCTAGCAATTTTGCAGCAGGTACTACCAGCTACAGGGACAATTCTGGAAATTTCCAGCGGGACTGGCGAACATGGCGTGTTTATGGCTCCCCAACTAGCACCGCGCTATTGGCTCCCATCCGATCCAAGCCCTGAGGCTAGAGCGAGTATCGCGGCGTGGCAACAGTTTGAGCCATGCGATCGAATGTACCCACCGATCGATCTCGATGCCAGTAGTGACCAGTGGTTGCTAAAATCAAAAGAGCCAATTACGGCGATCGTGAATATTAATATGATTCATATTGCTCCGAAGGCGGCTTACTTAGGGCTATTTGCTGGGGCACAACGGATCCTCAGCGTTGATGGCATCTTGTATTTATATGGGCCATTTAAGCAAGCCGGAGTCCATACCGCACCGAGCAATGCTGCTTTTGATGAGAGCCTTCAGAGTCGTAATCCAGCCTGGGGTGTACGAGATTTAGAAGAAATAATTGCGGTTGCCCAAAGCCATAATTTAGAGCTGCAACAAGTTTATCCAATGCCAGCCAATAATCTTTCCGTTGTGTTTAAACTGCTTGAATGATCGCCGTTTGGCATTGTTTTTTTTCGATCTCGCCATAGTGTTAACATAGAAGTATATTTTATCGATCGACCAATGAAACTAACTGTCATCATCCATGAAGCGATAGAAGGCGGTTATTGGGCAGAAGTTCCGGCAATTCCTGGTTGTGCGACGGAAGGTGACAATTGGGATGAATTGATGTCTAATCTACATGAAGCAATTGAAGGTTGTTTGTCGATCGATCGAAGCCAACTAGAAATAGATGATAAGTCCCAAACTCTAGAACTGGCGATATAAAATCGATATCTGGAAAAGAGTTAGCCAAATTATTAGAAGCTAACTAGATCGATCGACAACAGACGAGATAATCGATCTAGATAAAATCTCAGAATAATCATTTTCTCTACCCCAAAAAGCACCCTCGCAACTCCGCACTCCCCAATGTCTAACACCGACTTTCTCGCTCATCTCAATCCTTCCCAACGGCGTTCCGTCGAGCATTATTGTGGAGCCTTATTAGTCGTCGCGGGAGCAGGTAGTGGCAAAACTCGCGCCCTCACCTATCGGATTGCTAATCTGATTCGCACTCATCGCGTCGACCCCGCTCACATTCTCGCAGTTACTTTTACCAATAAAGCTGCGAAGGAAATGCGATCGAGAATCGAGTTATTATTCGCGCAACAGCAGGCAGAATTCAAATTTGGTAAAGCTTGGGGTGCATTGGATGAGTATCAACAAACTCAACTGCGTTCGCACATATATAAGACGATTATTAAAGATCTGTGGGTGGGTACTTTCCACGGTTTATTTAGCAAGGTATTGCGATTCGATATCGAGAAATATCAGGATGATAAAGGACGCACTTGGAATAAGAATTTCTCGATCTTTGATGATGCTGATTGTCAAGGTTTAGTTAAACAGATTGTCGTCAAGCAGCTAGATTTAGATGACAAGAAATTCGATCCGCGATCGGTTCGCTATGCAATTAGTACCGCCAAAAACAAAGGCTTGTCGCCTGATGAATATGCGAGGGAGCAGAATGACTACAAAGGGCGGGTAATTGCTGATGTCTACAAGCATTATCAAGATGCTCTGTGTGCAAATAATGCCCTGGATTTCGACGACTTATTATTAGTACCCGTTCAGCTTTTTCGCCAAAATGCTCAGGTCTTAGATTACTGGCACCGCAAGTTCAGACATATCTTAGTCGATGAATATCAAGATACCAATCGCACTCAATACGATCTAATTCAACTATTAGTGACCAATGGTGTGGATAGTAAGACCTTTGATGCGTGGGAACATCGATCGATCTTTGTAGTTGGCGATGCAGATCAATCAATTTATTCGTTTAGAGCCGCAGATTTTACGATTCTAATGAATTTTCAGGATGACTTTGGAGATAGTAAAGCAGACGATGTGACCGAAACAATGGTTAAGTTGGAAGAGAACTATCGATCGCGTGAAAATATCTTAGCAGCAGCTAATCACCTGATCCAAAAAAACACTCAGCGGATCGATAAAATCCTAGTTGCGACACGCGGTGAGGGAGAACCAATCTTCCTGTATACGGCTGATAATGAGATTGATGAAGCAGAGTTTCTCGTCAGTCAGATTCGGAAAATATTGCGCGAAAACACCGAACTCAATCATGGTAATTTTGCGGCACTGTATCGGACAAATGCTCAGTCCCGCCCGATTGAGGATGCCTTTGTTCGGGCGCAAATACCATATACAATTGTGGGTGGACTCAAGTTCTACGATCGTCGTGAAGTCAAAGATATCGTCGCTTATATGCGGGCAATTGCTAATCCGAGCGATACAGTCAGCTTGCTGCGGGTAATTAACACACCACGGCGGGGAGTAGGACAAACTACGATCGATAATCTTCAAAATGCTGCCCATCAATTGGGCGTGCCCCTGTGGGAAATCCTCAATGATGATACCTCAGTCAAAACTGTGGCTGGCAGGTCTTCCAAGGGCGTGCTGGCGTTTGCTGAGATTATCAATAAATGGCGGGGTGAAATCGAAACTCGTCCAGTTGTTGATATTGTTACAGGCATTATCGAAGATACTGGCTACGTTTCAGAATTGCAAACTCAGGGCACAGATGAAGCCCTCGATCGTGTTCAGAACATCCAAGAACTAGTCAATGCAACGCTGCAATTTCAAGAAGAAAATGAAGTGCCTAGCTTGGAAAATTACCTCGCCAGTGCTGCTCTGAGTTCGGATTTAGACAATCTTCAAGAAGGTAAAGAAGCCGTCTCACTGATGACTCTACATGCCTCCAAAGGACTAGAATTTCCAATTGTGTTCCTAGTCGGTTTAGAGGCTGGATTATTCCCCAGTTATCGATCTCTAAACGATCCTTTAGCAGTCGAAGAAGAACGGAGATTGTGTTATGTCGGCATCACCCGCGCTGAGGAAATGCTCTACCTTTCCCACGCCCGCGAACGTCGCTTGTATGGCTCCAGAGAACCCGCTGTTCGATCGCAATTTATCGGTGAACTCCCACCTGAATTAATCAATAGTAATCTACGTACTAAGGTTAAAGCCCAAACTACTGGCACAATTTCCCAAAAAGAACCAAAAACAGTCGGTAATGCGACTAGTCAAACAACCGGATGGCGAGTTGGAGATCGAGTGATTCATCGCGGTTTTGGCGTAGGTCAGATCTCTCATGTATTTGGAGATGGCAATAAACAATCTGTCGCGATTAAGTTTCCCAATCTCGGTCAGAAAATCGTCGATCCTAAGACTGCGGGGTTGCAGAAAATTGAGTGAAAGGATGGGGGTACGGGGGCGTGGGGGCGTGGGAGCGTGGGAGCGTGGGCGATGGGGAGCAATAGAGAGTTTCCTACCCCCGTACCCCCGTGCCCCCGTGCCCCCGCGCCCCCATCCCTTTACTCCCAGAAAAATGTTGACAAATCCCCGCGCACCTGCAATACTAATGAAGGTTGTAAAAGCAACTTAATTCGCGGGTGTAGCTCAGTGGTAGAGCGCAACCTTGCCAAGGTTGAAGTCGCGCGTTCGAATCGCGTCTCCCGCTTATAAAATGGATAGTCTTCCACCACAAGGACTAGTAAAGAAGCCTTTCCGATCGGAGAGGCTTTTTTAGATCGAATCGAATAATGTTAGCTACTCCGATCGCAAATCTTGTACGATGATTAACGATAGTCATTGTATTGCCTTTTATCATTATCACGATCTGGTTATTCGACCAAGGTTAAGAACTCCCTATGGAACATGCGAGTATCAACCCCAGCCTAGCCAGTATATTGGATCGATCCGATCGAGCTAGTAGGAAGCTCGCGGTCACAAGTAGCAAGCAGCGAGAACAGGCGATCGGATCGATGGCGACGGCGATCCGCGCTGCTTTCCAGGATATCCTCGAAGCGAATACCCTTGACTTAGAAGCTAGTCGAGAGTCAGGCATTTCCGAGCTGTTGCTCGAATGGCTCAAGCTCAATCCCGAACGGCTCCAGCGGTACATAGATTTACTACATCGTTTGGGTGAGCTATCCTCCACGCCGATAAATAACGATCCTGGCTCCCAAGCAAACGATCGACATCGGTACAGTCAGGTTAAACCACTAGGGACAGTCGCTTTGATTTATGAGGCGTTGCCCCAATTGGCAATTATTGCCGCAGGGATGAGTCTCAAAACGGGTAACAGTCTGATTCTTCGTGGTGGTAGGGAAGCTCAACACACCAATTTAGCGATCGAGACTGCCCTGAGAGCAGGTCTAGAACAGGTTAATTTTCCGCAAAATGCCGTCCAGCTTATTGACTCCGATCCAGGCCTATTATCCGCGCTCTTGACCAATACTCAGCAGGTAAATCTAGTTATTCCCTACGGGCGACCAAGTTTAATCGATCGGGTGACGCAGCAAGCGACGGTCTCGATGTTACCAGCGGCGATCGGCAATTGCTATCTATACTGGGGTGCGAATGGCGATCTGGAACTAGTCCGCCATGCGATCTGCGATAGCCATGTGGGTGAACCCGATGCTGTCAATGCGATCGAGAAGGTCTTGATTCATACCGATAGGGGATCGACTTCGCTCACGATGTTATGGAAAAATCTCAAAGAAAAGGGCTTCCAACTGCGCGGCGATCGCGAGTTGGTAGCCCTTCATAGTGAATACTTACAATTGGCTGAGGATCGGGAATGGCATCAACCATATCTCCGCAAGACGATCGCCTTCAAATCAGTTCAGGGTGTAGATGAGGCGATTGCGATGATCGACAGGCTCAGCAGCGGACATGCTGATTGTATCGTCACTGATTCTTATCTAGAAACCCAGAAATTTGTAGATGGAATTGCTAGTGCAACTGTCTATATCAATGCTTCGCCCCGCTTTTATCGTCACCAACGGGGTAACGATCGGATCTGGCTGGGCATGTCCAATTATCATGGTTCCCAGCGCGGTGCGATCGGATTAGCCGCACTGACAGCTACGCAGCAGGTGACGATGGGGTAGATTTAGCGTAGGTTGGGTTGAAGAATGAAACCCAACATTCCTAGAGCGTTGGGTTTCATTCTTCAACCC